>CAZRIQ010000118.1:0-6727 GCA_964600175.1 uncultured Melioribacter sp.
TTAATTAAAAAACAAATTCCGAGCAACATCAGCTAATTAAAAATTTACAAAATCGATTTGTATAATATGAATGTAAACTTCGATCGATTTCCCAATTCACTTTCTGCCCGGATCTTTCAATTCCTATTCCGGAGTTTATTACCGTTTTTCTCAATTGGAAATACAATTATTATGATTTTTCTTAAATGCAATGATCGACATCTTAACTCTTCCTGCACAGACCAATGTTGTGGACTGCTTATTTTACAGTAAGTCGCTTTGCTACTTTTTTGGGGAAAGATCATTACATGTTTAGGGTGAGTAAGTAATCCGGCTAAGCTTCTATTTTACTGAATGATCAATTGTTGACTATAGGAATTTATCTCTTCAAGATTACCTGTTATGCCTACAATGACGGCTTTCTTGTGGTCAATCAATAAACCAACTTTTTTCAATTTTTCTTTGCGATCTGTAAAAAGTTTATTTTGTTTAAAACTTATTACTTCAGCTAAACACGGTGTCTAAAATGATTTTTATTACCGGAGACGAAAACAACAGTTGTAGGACGATTAGCAAAGTGAATCTCCGGTCGATTCTTTTACTGTTGATTTTAGGTTTTTCTTCCTATTCACTTTTGTCCGGTTCCTAATATATTAACGCTTTCATAACTTTCTTCTATCTCTTGCTGAAAAAGAACACCAATTACTCAATCATTCCTTTTTCCAAAATATTACCCACCCAAGTAATGCACTGAGAAGGAAAGCGACTATGGTAGGTATCCACATCCAGCTGATGTTGTTCATCATTCCGGTTTTATTCATCCCGCTATTCATCATTGTCATTGTGATCGCCCCGCCGCAAAAGAGGAGGAAAATTATACCAACTATTATGAATGCGAGGACAAGGGGTGTGTTGGATGTTGTTTTCATTTAATTAATCTCCTATTCTATAATTATGCAAATTGATATTAGCTATGCAGAATCAAGCTACAAAGAGATCACGGCTGTTTCAATCGGTCAAAGGGATGAAAAAGGAACTACATCTTTTAGCCGGATAACTATCCAAATAAGATTTTTTTATAAATGAGCTAAAAACTCTTTCGAACATGGATTGATAAACTAGATTACAAGTTTCAACCCGCCTTCGAGGAAATGAAATAGAGTTCCTACAATTTTGCGTAACTTCATTTACTTTACCTTGTACTTGAACTGAGAAGTTTCGTAGCTTGAACCGACATTTAGATTAATAGTAAATAGGTATTCTCCTTTTTCATCGAGAGATACACCGCCGCCGAAGTGGTTCATCATTGGTTGTAAGTTCACAGAAGAAACTTTCTTTGACGGGGAAACAATTTCAACCTTCGCGCTGCTGTCGGCGAATTGTTTTCCGGTGGTAATATTTGTCACGTCAAAAATAAAATAATGCGTTCCTGTAAATACCGCTTCCTTAGTTGCCTTATCCATATTCATTTTATTATCCATCTTGCCCATCAACTTGCCCATTGATGTCTTCTGCATTCCCCTATATTTCCTCTGGGTTATGATCCACACTTTTGTATTGAGACTATCGACTGTTGATTCATAAACCGGCTTGCCCATCACGCTCGAAACATCTTTTGGCGGTATAATATTTTTTTTCTTGGCTTGGGGTGCGGACTGTCCAAACATGGTTATTGTTAAAAAGACAACCATGATGGTTGAGAGAAGTACATATTTTGTTTTCATTATTATCCCTTTCTAATTTATTTATTAGCAAAATATTGATATTGAAAAATCTGCGGTCAAGTATTATCTATCACAATGAATGCCTCCTCTCAATAAGTTCAGAGTGCAATTCTAATAGATAACGGGTATACCGAAGAAGTTTCTATTATAGATTTATTATTTTCATGCTGATCAACCACCCAGGTAGCTATAAAATAGCCAAGCGCAGCCCCGGCGAATGTATCGGATGTCCAATGTTGATCTTGATAAACGCGGGAAATTAGGGTTAGCACTGCAGGCAAGTAAGCCAGTACTTTCAAAACGGGCGACTTAGCATTTCTTGAAAGGACGGTTGAAAGTATAAATGCAACAGTAGAGTGACCACTCGGTAATGATTTATTATCCTGGTTAAAAATAGATGAGAAGGGTCTGAATGAATGGGTTCCTTCGTTTAAATAAGGTCTTGACCTGCCAATTGCAAGTTTTAATAAAAAGGAAAGCGCCCCGGCATATATGGATGCTTGCCCTATTTCATAAGCAATTTTTCTGCTTCTAATATCATTAGTCAAGAGTGAATATGCCGCAAACCCGCTAAACAGTACTGCGGGTGAATATATTTCTCCCCACACTCTTCCGAATTCAATAGGAAAACTCTTGTAATATTTTTGATCTTTTAAAACTGCAGTTCGGATCGGTTGATCATAGTTTAACATAATCTCATATGTTAAAAAACTCATCACACCAAGTTTTACATAATCAATTCCATCCCATTTGATCGGCTGTTTGATGAAGTCAACGGTCTCATTTCCGAACTGAGAAAAAGTATATTTTAATTGTCCTAAGAGAGAAGTTCCGCATATAATGATTAAGAGAAGTGACAAATAAATTTTATGTTTCATTTCGTTAGCCTTATTCTATTTATAAATGAAGAGTAAACCCAAGTCCATATGAATCGCCAAAAACATACGGTTGAATATTAATGCCGCGTAACCCGGTTTGTGATTCTTTACCATCGTTTCCAATGGCTTTCTCATGCTGATCGACTACCCATGTTGCAGTAAGGTAACCGATTGCTCCTCCCAAAAAAACATCAGAGGTCCAGTGTTTATCCAAATAAACCCGTCCTATTACACTGAGCGCTGCAGGCACGTAAGCTAAAACTTTTAACCACACCGGTTTGGCATTTCTAGAAAGAACAGTCGTTAGAGCCAGGACAATGCCCGTATGTCCTCCTGGAATTGATTGATGATCAGGATTACTATATCGGGAGAATGGAACATAGGTCTGATTCCCTTGGTTGAGATATGGTCTTGCTCTTCCAATTATATATTTTAAAGGACCGTTAATATAAAATGTATAGAATGTTGCTTGTGCTATTTCAAAAGCAATTTTATGGGCTGTCTTATCCCCGTTATATAACGCATAAACTGAAAAACCGCCAAAGAGTAACTCTGTAAAATATATTTCACCCCACATGTTGCTGAATTCTATTGGAAAGCTTTTGCGGTATTTCTGATTTTTTAAAACCACATCGCGAATAGGTTGATCGGCAGTTTCCATAAGTAAAAATGTTCCGGCGCCTAAAATCCCTATTTTCAGCCAATCGCTTCCATCCCATTTAGTCGGCTGCTTGATGAAATTCCAAGTTTCATTTGCGAACTGGGAGAAACTATATTCATTCGTGTCTGTGGAATCCGGTAAAGCACTGCTTTGTGCAAATAAAGTAGATCCGTACAATATTATAAGGATGATTGATAAAAAAAATTTCTTCATGGTTGCTTCCATTTGATACTTTTATGTTTTATTAAAATCAGAACTCACCGCATTATCTCTTGAACTTGAACTCTTCTAAAAATATTTGAACGAAAATTTTCTGTTCAGTTCTGACTGAATGTACACTTGGAAAATCACTTGGATATCTATCGCCGTAGTAAACCAAGTGTTCAAAACCAACGCTTATATTGTTGAAAATTTTAAAAGCAATTCTGGGTTTGATTAATCCTATGTAACTATTACCTGCAGTTCCAACAAATGTATGGAACCACCAGTAATAACCAATTAATGAAATACCAACCCAACCGCCAATATTGAAAGTGCTTTCAAGCTTCATTTCAGCTCCACCGCCGTAATTATAATCTCTAACCTGCGTAGTATCAGGTCCAAATCGACCGCTGAGTCCGCCGAAAGGCACGACGGCAGCATGAAGATTAGTATAAAGACTTGAGCTTTTACTAACCAGCAATTTAGAAATTACGCTGGGTCCGAAAGCAATAGTTCCTAATTCGAAAGTTTTATTATCAAAAAAATTCATGTGTTGAAATAACCCGACTAACATTTCCAAATTGCCCGTTTGTATATTGCTGCCGGTTAAAATTCCGTACCCGCTAATCATGTCAATGATTTTTCTTCCAACTCCAAAATCCAAATCAGTCTTAACTTTGAAATAATCGAATGGCTTCCGTGATCTTTTTTCAAACGGGTTTCCGTAATCAAGAATAATGTTAAAATTAAGACTGTTTGTTCCTCTATTCTCGATTTTTGTTCCTTCATTTACCTTATGATATCCGCCTGTTAGTGTTATGTTAAGCGGTTCTTTCTGATATACTTCCTCAGGTGTTAACCTGGTAAGTTTTCCATTCAAAAGACGGCTAAAAAATCTTGTTGGTGTGATGACGGCAACCGCCGCCTCCCGTAAAAATCTACTAAACCCGGTTGTTTGATCATCCAGAATATCTGAGCCCAGCCGGTAAAATATTTCTCCAAGGAATGTGCCGTTAACCGGAGTATTGATAAAATCATTATAAGAGGGTAATGTATTTTCCCCAAAGTATTCCCACTCCAAACTTCCTAAAAATGCAAAAGGCACTGATTCGAAAAAAGAATAACCATTTGCGCGCGCGGCATTAAAATACATTCCACCTGAAAAAGGATGGAAGAAATAATTCATACCAAATCTGTCTGCATCCCATTCCCATCCGGTTTTGAAGTTATGCTTTATAGTATTAAATCCTACTCTTGAAAAAGGATAGTTAAAAATGTACCTGTCAATTAAAAAGGTGGTTAAATTTGCCATGGATACTCTAAAAATAATCATCCCTATAGATGATTTCGGGTTATACAATGGGTTGTCATTCCGTAAATCGCCGTACATATTGTACTTCATTGTGTCAGGTGGTGAGGTTTTAATAGTGTCGAGAAATGATGTTTTATTCGGATTAGGAAGCAAATCGGAATAACGATTAATCTTGTTTTCCGATATCTGCCGGCTTAACCATACATTTTGATTTAACGATATTTTTTTATCAACCGCCGGTTTAAACTGCGCATAAAGAAACATTGGGACTAAAAGCAATGAGAACAAAAAGTATATTTTTTTCATTTTATTATTCCTAATAATTAAAAATCAATTACCGGTTGTTTTTTTTGCGAACAAATCTTTGATCGCTTTTCCAACTATATCCATATCCTGATTAAATCCTCGTTTGAACTCTTCCCATTTATCTTTTCCTTCATACTTATATTCGCTTATCTTTTTCTTTAGCTCGATATTTTTTTGCTCTAAAACTGTTACTTCTTTTTCATATTTGGCTCTAAATTTCTTACTCGCTGTTTTCATTTCCAGTTTTAGAGTATCAATACTTCTTTCGTTGGCACTAATTTTTAATTCAGCTTCATTCTTGAATTGCTGCCAATCCTTTTCATATTGCGCCTGAGCATCTTTCAATTCCTGGTTTGCTTGTTTAACATTTTCTTTGGCATCTTCTACTTTTTTCTCACGATTGACGTTACAACTGATTAATGCTAATCCTGCAATAAGTGCCATAATAAATAAGATGAAATCTTTTGTTTTCATAATTATTCTCCTTGTAGGTTATTTCGAAATATTTATATTTTTTTCAGTTCTATTTTAATAACGACGAATTAATAGCCATTCTTCAGCAGCTTAGTTGATTACTAATTCACGTATTAGTTCTTCATTACGGTGATATAATATGAATGAATTGAGGATTGATCAATCGGGCAAAAGGATGAAAAAGGAACTACATCCTTTAGGTGAGAGGTATCTTCATTTGTTCAGTTTGATTGAAATAAAACCCACTTATTATGGATTTTTAGATTACGGATGGTTGATATGGTTAATAAATCTTTTTTATTACAAATCATTTAGCTAAGTTGACTTAAGGAAAGGATGCGAGCATGGTATTTATATGAAAGATTTTTTTAAGCTAATCCAAAAATATTCTATTGAGATAAAAGATTTCCTCAGCATTCATATTATTGATATTGGGAATACTTCGATAACGCTCTGGACTCTTCTTTACTTTATCTTTCTTGCATGGCTGCTCTTCTTCATAACTGCAAAGATCAGAAAATGGATAGTCTATAAAGTACTTTCCAAAAGCAAGATTGAACTTGGTGTGAGGCTTGCTGTTGGTACAATTATCCGTTACGGTGTTCTTGTACTCGGACTTATAATTGTTATACAGACAGTTGGAATTAACCTGAGTACAATTACTATTCTTGCCGGCGCTCTTGGTATTGGTATTGGTTTCGGCTTGCAGAATATCACAAACAATTTAGTAAGCGGTATAATTATTCTTTTTGAAAGACCTATTAAAGTGGGAGACAGAATACAGGTGGGAGACGTGTTCGGCGATGTTACGAGAATTTCTATGAGATCAACAATTGTTGTTACAAATGACAATATTGCCGTGATCGTTCCTAACTCTGAATTTATTTCATTAAGGGTTATTAACTGGAGCCACACCGATAGGAATGTAAGATTCAGTATTCCTGTCGGAGTAGCTTACAAAGAAGATCCTGAAATAGTAAAAAAGATTCTACTGGAGGTTGCTGATGAGGAAGATGGCGTATTAAAAAATCCGGCACCCGATGTGATTTTTGAAGAGTTAGGTGATAGTTCTATTAATTTTAGCTTGAAAATCTGGACAAACAGTTATATAACCACTCCGGGAATCCTGAAAAGCAAACTTTATTTTGAAATATTCAAAAAATTCAGAGAAAACAAAATTGAGATACCTTTC
>CAZRIQ010000119.1:0-6708 GCA_964600175.1 uncultured Melioribacter sp.
AGATAGCCTGCATCTAAATCTACCCAGCCAATAGAAACATTACCTCCGGATAAAGTATAATCAAAAGTTTGAACTGCAGTGGAAGCTGACACCGGTATGAAAGTGGAAACACTAGGAATCCATCCCGGGCCGGTACTTACTACAACACGCCCGTTGTCGTAATCTGCGCTCATTGCTTCGAGAGTCAGTACTTGCACCGAATAAGTTATATCAACATTGCCGTTCAAAGTTGCACTGTGAACGAGATTGGATTGAGGAATAAATATATTTCCCATCCCGTCATCTGTTGCCGTGTTTATATATCCTCCGAAACCCCCGGCACTTACAATTTCATCCGGCAAATCATCTACACTTCCTGTTGTCTTTGCGTTCGGCTGTTTTATCTGGGCAATACTTATAGAAGAAACTATAAGCATAATGAATAGTAATTTAATTGCTTTCATAATTCCTCCGTTTTTATATAGCACTCCAATGCCAAATTAAATCAAGTAATAGATAATTAGGGTGTCAATACTCTCGCCGGGAGTATTTTTAAACCAGTTTGAAGTTCCTGGCAATTCTAACTAATTGAGAAAGCTTATTTGCTCCAAGCTTTCTTATTAGATTTTGCCTGTGGGTTTTTACTGTTAACGGTGAGATATTTAGTAGTTCACTAATTTCGTTGTTTGTTTCACCGAGTGAAATTAACCTTAGTATTTCCTTTTCACGCTTTGTAAGAGACCGGTATCTTTGAAAATCTGCAATCTGCTCCAGGTGTAAATCAATCTTGTCGGAGTATTTGTGGATTTCATTTTCAAAATTTATGAAGGGTATTGATTGACAAATGAAACAGTGATATTTCTTTGAAATTTTAGTCGCTGTAAAATACGGTCGATACTTTACTTTTTTATTCATTCTTATCATTTGGACGAAACTTAGAATAGAGTTCTCGTCATTTTTTTCTCTTTGCTTTATTAATCGGGGAACAACGATACCTTCTATTGCAGGATGAATTATATCTCTTAAAAAATCAACTCCAAGCTTCACCGCCTCGATGGAACTTACATTTAAATCGTTTTCCATACTCTTTGACATAAGGAGTATCCCAAGTTTGTCTAAATGATTTAAGTGGAACCAACCGGGTAAAGAATCGATTACTTTATTGAAAGTGAGCGACTCTACATTTTTAAAGGTGGCATTCGTTTTTTCAAATTTTTTCTTGTTATCCCGCGTTACCTCTTTATTGATAACAAGATTATCAGCCTGACAGAGAATTTTTTCAGGTAAGACAAATAATTCGGAGCCGTTTAATGTTTTAAGATTTGTCATTTAATTTCTACGACCCTTGTTGCTCCACATTTCTGATTCTGTCTACACTTTTTCGTTAGTTCAGTTTATTTTTCGCGCAAGCCTTTCTGCTATCCAAATTCTACCATATCGAATAAAGCTCTTTCAATGAGAAGAAGAAACGAAATAAATCTAATAAAACAAAATTAGGCTCTCAAGAAAATTCTTTCCTAAAACCTTTTGGTTTTAAGACTGCAAGTAATTTTGTAATCTCTAAGGCTTGAAAACATTAGTGTTTTATATCACAAAAATGACTCAAGATCTTTACAGCTTTATCCAGTTTATCTTCTTTTACTAAAATATAGTCGGTATCGAAAGTAGAAACTGTAAAGATACTGACTTGTGCTTCCGCTAAAGGCTTTGCAAGAGAAGCGAGAATCCCGGTTACTGAGAAGTCCAACGGACCTTCTACTTTTAAAGCTCTCCAACCTTTTTCGGATTTGATTTCATTAGGCACATTTGCTTCCGTGCAAACAATTGAAAGCTCATCTTGGGTTCTTGTTATTGAAGTAAATGTTTCTGTACTTAATGCCCAATCTGGAACCGGAGCGTTTGCTTCCAATCTGCAGATTGCAAATTGTTCATGAAGAATTATTAGTGTGAGTTTTGGTTTTTCCATTGCGTGTTCTAAGAAAGTTTTTAAAACCTTCGAGGTTCATAAACTGTAACCTCGAAGGTTATTCTAAAAGGTTTGTGAATTTATCTTGGCCATAGCCAGCCAAAAACTCCGGCTGTAAGAAGCGCGTAAATCAAACCATCGATTGTAGATTTGATTGTTGTACTCCATGAACGTCCATACCATATAGACGATTGCAAAAGCGCAAATGAGTAACCCATAAATGCAGTTGCACCGATGAACCTGAATACTTGCAAGTAATCTGCACCAGTAGGTAAAGCATGACTTGTAATGTATGCGGCAAAAAATCCCACTAGAACAGAGTAGAGAAACCAAAGAATAAGAGGCATCCCCATTTGCCATTTACCGGTTGGTCTTACGGTTACAATCATAACCGGACCTTTTTTCATTTTCTCGGCAAACTCGGGAGACTTCATATCCTGCGAATTAGCGGCACGGGGCATCATATAGTCTCCCGGCGGAATATTGAACGGACGAAGTGCATCCATCACTTTACCTTCCTCCGGCAGTTTGGGATATTCATTCTTGTGCCAGGGAAGTAACATATGTATGATTGAACTTATAGTAAATACAACTACGGAAGAAAGCAGTATAGGGAGCCATAATGAAGATAATTCCGTCATGGTGGTTCTCCTTTATATTGTTATTATTGTTTTTTGTAGAACGGAAAAAACCCTGCAGAAAGAAGCATTAACCGCAACATAACAAATAGAAATACGGCTCTCAAGAAAATTCTTTGAGCAACCGTATTTACTTTGTATCCAAACTTATTTGCCAGTTCTTATTGTTAAAAAATATATTTTTGTAATACCGCGTTATTCAATGGAGAAGTAAATGGAAACTGTTGAAATTTTGGGATTTTTCGCTGCTATAGGAACGACAGGCGCTTTTGTTCCGCAAGCGTTGAAAGTATTTAAAACAAAAAGGACCGAGGACTTATCGTTAGTTACCTTTTCACTTTTCAGTACCGGTGTGTTGTTGTGGACTGTCTACGGTGTTTTCGTTAAAGCATTGCCGATAGTGTTGGCAAATGGTATTACGTTTCTGTTGGCACTTTATATATTGATTGTGATTATTAAAAATAAACGGTCAAGATGATAATTACTGTTTATAAGTTGTTATTATCCATTACATACATTCTTGAACAGTTTTTTGAAGTTTGGTTACATCGAAACCTTTGGCTTTGCATTTTTCAATTAATGAGTTGTAAAGCTGCTCGTCCATTTTAGGTGAGCGGGAAAGTATCCATAAATATTTTCTGCTTGGTGTTCCAACTACCGCATATTGATAATTTTCTTTGTCGAGATCGATTATCCAATAATCGCCGCGGAAAGGCCAAAAGAATTGAACTCGAAGTTTTGCATTATGACTGCCTTCAACAATAAAAGCTTTCCCTTTTGCCTCGTCAATTTCGCCGTTAACCGAATCTTTTCTGCATCGGTTTATAACTCGCAATGTTGTTGCATCAATAATTGAATATTCGGCAGTTGTACAATTGCATCCTTCTTCAAAACTGTTGGGAAGTAAAGCTATTTCGTACCAATTGCCGAGGTATTTTTGAACATCCACTTTATTTACAACATCCAACGGCGCGTAATTTGTAGAAGTGCAGCCGAATGCGATAAGTATTATGACGATTATTGCCGATATGTAAACAGATTCTTTTTTCATAAAGTTTAAAACTAGTTTATGAATGCAGAGTGTAGAATTCAGAATGCAGAATGAATTTGAAAATTCATATTAATGATTTTTCATTCTGCACTCCCGCCCTTGGCGAGGCTCGCCTTCGGCGGCTACATTCTGTGTTCTTCATTCGTAATACGGTATTAACTCATTTCCCATAAATTTCAATACTGCCATTATTACACCGAGGTCATCGAGGTACCCGACCAAAGGTGCGATATCTGGAATGGCATCGATTGGACTAATGAAATAAATCAATGCGCCGACGACAATTGACTTCCTATACCAGGCAACATCGGGATCGATCATATATTTGTACAGGGCTCTAATATCTTTTGCAAAAGAAATTTTCTTCCCGACTCTTTCCAGTTTTACCCAAAGTTTCTCATCGACTTCTTTACTCTTCGCTTCAACCTTTTCGGGGGAGTCGAGTTCTGTTTCAAATTCGTCTAATGTTACGTTTTCAAATTTATTCGACATATTCCACCTCATTTGACTTTATGTTGTTCGAACCAATCGAAAATTGTATCCCACCACAATATCGCATCTTGCGGTTTAACAACAAAATGGTATTCGTCGGGAAAATATAAAAATTTGCTTTCTACACCTTTTCTCTGCAGCGAAGTGAACAATTCCATCGCTTGTGTTTCCGGCACTCTAAAATCATTTGCTCCGTGGACAATCAACATCGGAGTTTTAAAATTTTCCACATAAGTACTTGGCGAAAACTTCTTGTACATAGCGGGATTTGTCCAAGGCGTTCCCTTAAATTCCCATTCGGGAAACCAGAGCTCTTCCGTGCTGCCGTACATGCTGGTTAAATCGAATACACCATCGTGACAAACGAGCGCATTAAATCTATCCGTATGACCTTCTATCCAATTAATCATATAACCGCCGTAAGAAGCGCCGGCAGCAAATGTATTCTTTGGGTCGATGAATTTATAATTTTTTAGAGCGTAGTCGAATGAATTCATAATATCGACATAAGGTTTGCCGCCCCAATCGCCGGAGATTTCATCTTTGAATTTCTCACCGTAACCTGTGCTGCCGCGCGGATTTGGCGCAACAACGACGTATCCCTTGGAAGCAAACAATTGAATATTCCAGCGATAATGAAAATCGTCTTCCCAATGCCCTTGCGGACCGCCATGAATCAACAATATTACAGGATATTTCTTATTTGCATCGAAGAACGGCGGCTTAATCAAAATGGATTGAACCTTTGTTCCGCTGGCTCCTTTAGCCCAGAATATTTCGATCGGCGTGAATTCAAGCCGGGATAATAATTCACTGTTTGAGTTTGTAATTTGTTTTAAGCCGCTTCCGTCTGTATTGATTGAAAAAATCTCCGTCGGCAATGTCGATTTCTGTTTCTCGAAAAACAATGTTGAACCGTCCCGGGAAACTAAAAGACTGCGGTTAACATTCTTCTCGTGGAATAAAACGTTCTTACCTGTTTCGATATTCAGTTTATAAATCGAGCTGTAAATTTCATGATCGGCAGTGTAAAATATATTTTTTGAATTGGGTGTCCATTCAATCTCACTTGCCGAGATGTCAATGTCTTTAGTTAAATTTTTAATGTTGCCGGTTTTTCTATTGTAAAGAACAATATCGTTTTTATCGGATTCAAATCCCGCGCGGGCTTTGGATGTGAATGCAATGTATTTACCGTCGGGCGAATAAACCGGCTGACAGTCGCTTCCGGGACTAACAGAAATTTTCTTGTAAGGTGTCGGTTTATCTTTTATAATATCTTTCAAATCGATCACAAAAATGTCGTTGTTTGTGCTTGTTGCTAAAACTTTTGAAGTGTTCATTGTGAATGCAACTTGATCGCTCTCGGGAGAGAATGAGTAATCTTTACTGCTTCCCAAATCGACAGGAGGAACGTCAAACTTGCTGTTCAATGTGAGATCGGTCGATTCTTTAGTGTTCAAGTCCAACAGAAATAAGTGACTTCTTTTATCGCCACGCCATCTATTCCATGCTCTATACATTAATTCAGTTATAACTTTTGCTTTTACTTTGCTTTCTTCCTTCGCTTTGTCTTTTTGCTCATTGCAGTCTTGAGTTTGGCAGTCCGGGTACACATCGGAAACGAACAACATTTTTTTACTATCGGGCGACCAAAGAATGCCGGAAACTCCGGAATATAAATTTGTTATTTGCTTATCGTCTGTTCCGTCCGGGTTGCAAATCCAAACTTGATTTTTGTAAACATAAGCAAACTTCTTTCCGTCGGGTGAAAATTTTGGCTCGTTCTTTCCAGGTTTTGAATCTAGCAATTGTCTTAAGTCCGATCCGTCCGAATTAATAAGCCAGATATCTGTACTGCCTTTGTTCTCGTCCATATTGTAAGATGTAATGGTAAACGCAATTGTTTTGCCGTCAGGAGAAACATCGTAACTCCCGACTCTTTTCATAGCCCAAAGATCGTCCGGCGTCATCGCTCTTTTTTGAGCAAAGGTGTTAAAAGAAAAAACCGTCAAGATTATTGAAGTGAATACGAAAAACCGTTTCATAAATATTTCCCTTCGATTAGATTATTATTAAACACAATTTAACGATATTCGGCAGGAAATTAAAGAAACGAAATTGAGGAGCTTAGAGCACTTCAAGATTTACAATAAATTGAGACATTATATTTGCATAAATTCTGTTTATTATTGTCCTTGTGTTCATAGTTTTTGAAAAGGATTTTCGATTTTTTTGTAAATTTTTATTTATTTTAGCAATAAATTCTATGCAAATTGAAAACCTCGAAGATCTATGAGTTAGTTATATCTGGCAGTAAGAATGTTGCATTTGCGGATTTTGTCAAATTATTGAATGCTTTTAGATTTAAATTAGATCGTATTAACGGAAGTCATCACATATTTGCACACTCCGGGGTAAGGGAACTAATTAATGTTCAAAATGTCGGAGGGAAAGTGAAACCGTATCAGATAAAACAGTTTCTTTCAATCGTGGAAAACTATAACTTACATTTAGATGCAGAACTATGAAAGATTACCACATAAATATTTTATATAGTGATGAAGATGAAGGGTATATAG
>CAZRIQ010000120.1:0-540 GCA_964600175.1 uncultured Melioribacter sp.
ATAATACATGTCGGGATTTTCAACAGACTCACCGACATAAGCGAATGCAGCAAAATGAATTAATGCATCAAATTTATTTTTACCAAGGATCGAAGTAACTTTATCAAACTCTTCAATTCCTACTTGAAAAAATTTCACACCGGTAGGAAGTGATTCTTTATGCCCTCTCGACAAATTGTCAATAACTGTCACTGTAATTCCATTTTCGACCAGAAGTTTGATAAAATGTGAGCCTATGTATCCAGCACCACCGGTAACTATAACGTCCAACTATCTTTCCCTGATTAATTGGCTGCAAAGATACGGAAAAAGCCGATTTTTTAGTCGAAATGATCAATTATCATTAGAATTTAATTACATTCATAAAAAAATACTTGAGTATCCTTGAATAAAAATATAATTTGTATTTCAAACAAAACCAGGTACCATATGAACTCTCTATTTGAACCTGCTTTGACAGAAATGGCCGAAAAAATGGCTGAATTGACATGTGAAATTTCCAAGAAATGTGCTGAAAAAGAAAGACACTTTGCCGATTTG
>CAZRIQ010000120.1:550-6660 GCA_964600175.1 uncultured Melioribacter sp.
TGCTGAATTCAAATGCTTACGATTATTTACAAACAAAGTGCAAATTCCGGTTAAGGAAATTTCCAACAATATGAAAATTACTCAGGGACGTGTTACACACATAATAACGTCGCTGGAAAGAAAAGGGTTGGTATTAAGAAAGTTGGATCCGGTTGATAAAAGAAACGTTATTGCTTTTTTAACGGAAAAGAGCGAACCGTTCTTACGAACTGTGAATGAAATGTATGTTAAGATCCACCATGAAATTCTACAAAATATGGATCCGGAAAAACGCCGGCTGGTTATCGAAGTTATGGAAGAAGTAATTTCAGCATTGGATTTATGGATGCAACAACATCCAGTTGAAGAACAATCTGTTGCTGTTTAATTACTACAAATAATAAACCGCAAATAAGCAGGAACGAAAGGAAATTAAATCAAATTTTCTTTTGCGTATCCGAAATCTTCCGATGAATCTATCTTAAAGAAAAGATCGTTAAAGTAAAATCTCTCATGCTCTATATCCACAATCTCAGCCCCGATGCGCTCGACAAAATTCCAGACACTCAAGGCCGAGTTTTTAACTTCCCGCTTTTTATTCAGAGCTTCCGAAACAATTTTCAAAACAGACTCGAGAACCGGCAGTAAGTTCTTATCATATATACCGCACAAATAATATGCTCCCCGGCTTGTTGCCGGTACTACAATTGATTCCTCTGTTTTAATATCCAGCAAATGTTTAATCAAGGTAGGAATTACAAAGGGCATATCGTAAGACAAAACAAAAATCTTTTCAGTTTTTGAAGAACTCAGTGCAGAATGAATTCCGGCTAACGGTCCAAGTCCCGGAAAAATATCATGGACTTTCGGTACGTCAATAAAATTAAATTCCTCCGGATTATTTGTACCTATAACAACTTCCGTAAAAACTTTATTCAGCGTTTCAACAGCCCGTTCTACAAGCGTTTCCCCGTCAATTTTTAAAAGTGCTTTATTTGGTTCAGTATCATTATTCTTTTTGCCCGCAAGCACAAAACCGGTAAAATTTTTCAAGGTAATGCCGTTCATGGTTGGAAAATAACAAAAAAGGCTGTCTGAAATAGACAGCCTATGAAAAAATATTTATGATTCTCTCAAAATTATTTGATCAAATTCATTTTAGCCGATTTCATAATACTCCCGACTTTCAATTGATAAATATACACACCGCTTGATACTCGCTGATTTAACTCATTTATACCGCTCCATCGCACAAGGTAATTTCCGCTCGGTAATTCTTTATCAACAAGTTTCTTGATCAACTGTCCGTTAATGTTATAGATTTTCAATGAGGTTCTCGAATTTGACAATTTAGAAGGCACGGTAAACCGAACGGTTGTTTCCGGGTTAAACGGATTGGGATAATTCTGAAGAATAATATATTCATCCGGCACTTTTTCAGAGTTGCCGTTTTCCTGTTTAACGTCTGTAATAAGAACTGCCCCATTGCCTCGTGTCTCTCCATCTTTATCTGCCAAATAAATATTTACCCAATCCGGACGCATCGATTCCATAAGATAAGTCTCCCGCCACTCTTCATCGGTCAATCGTTGGAAATTCTCCGTTGTGTATTCATGATATGACGAAACGGGTCCGCAAAATGCGACATTGCTAACGCCAGGTAATTCCGCAACAACTACGCAAAGATTTGCAAAACCAGTGCCCGAATGTTTAACCCATCCGACTAAACCGCCAAGCTCATCTGTTGGTGCCGTATGATAATCCGCTACCACAAAATCCGGGAAATTACTATTCAAATATTGGTTTCTGTAAATAAGCTTTTTATAATACCATCCGTCGTAAGGATCTTCTCCACATACAACACCATGTGTATAAAGAATGCCCCGCAAAAATTCCTTTTCAGATTGAGTGAATTCGGTACCACTCAATTCTTTTCCGGCAATTGTTCCGAGTGTATCCATTATCGATGCAAATCCATCAAAAAAATTGATTTCACTTGTCATGTCAACCGGCAACATGCTAAATTTTTCCTCAATTAAGCTAGCCAGGCTTTTCATTGTGCTGTAAAAGTTTGGGATCGGTTCTACGTAACCGTAGGGGTAGGAACAAATTATCCCCGCCGTATATGATTGCTTTGCATACAAAAGATTATCATGCCGCAATTCCGCCCAGGATGCAAGCTGGGTATTCATTTTTTCCTGCCACCAGGCTGCAGTCTGCATAAACTGCGGCAACACAGTTTTATCTTCCGGCGGATTCAACGACCTGATTGAGTTGAGCCAAAAATTGTAAATCGAGTTATCCCAAAAATCACTGCTGTAAGAATCAATTAAATATCTCAATGAGGCAAGGTTTGTTGCATAATGATATTTATCTATTTCCGGCTTTTGCAGTTGAGCTGCCGCAGAATTACTAAGAGCAAAAAGTATATCCAGAGTTGAAGGAAGCATTCTCAGTACTTTCGTATTTTCATATATTATTTTATCGTACACAACATTCCCCGTTACATAAGAATCAACCACAAACCTTTGACCAAAAAGAAGAAACGCCGAAGCCGGTTTTACTTGTGACAAATCGAACGGATTACTGTAAAGTATTTGCGAAAGAATTTTTTGTCCCGCAAATGATTTTGTTGAAAGTGTGTCCTGAAATATTTCGACCTTGTTTGAATCAAGTAAATCTCCAGCGAAGTTAACATTCACCGAATTCATAACAGAATTTAACTGATCGAGAGTTACATTATCCTGTTCTCCTACATACGCCATAATAGTACTTTCTATTTCTTCGAACATATTTGATGCACCGGAAACATTTATTAATTCCGAAATCAAATACGAATCGATAATTTGTCTTTGAACATCCTTAAACAATGCCGTAGAATCGGTATCGTCAGAAACGGGCGGAATTAAATAAAGCTCGATTCTGCCCAGCCACATCATTGCTTTAAAATATTTGGCAAGCTCCGGATAATTTTCATCTGTATAATGTCCTCTCGGTTTGAATTGGCTAAAATCAACTTTCCTTGGAATTTCACCAAACAACGGCAATTCTGCAGCGCTAAGAGAATCAATATTGCATATCAACTGATCGAGATTTGAATTGTTATCCAAGTAATAAGGCTGTATACCGTCTTGAAGTAATCTTCGCGGAACTGTCAAATATAAATCAACGTCCTTTAGTTCTTGAGTCAACCTGTTATCCGCAGAATATTTTTGTTCCAAGAGGGAGAAATTATTTTCAAGAGTGTTTAAGAATTCCTGCAGCTTGGGAATGAGAAATTGAATCTCGGTACTTTTCAAAATCAGATCATAGGATCGATGGAAAGCATTAAGAATTGCATCGGTAGAAACAAATACGGGTAAGTCATTTTGCCAAACCTGTGTATATTGCTGCACAAAATCGGATGTGCTTTTCCTTTCAGTTACCAAAAAACCATTAGTATGCAGTAGCTGTTTTTCATAATCGGTCAATGTAAATTTTTGTTCAACCGAATCGAGATATAAAACATCCGATGGGAAATTCTGAATATGCTTTAGAAATTCTCCTCCGTTGTACATTGACATAAGTTCTTGAGAAGAAAGATTTTGATGTGAATTAAGAAAATTTTGATACTCTGTTATAGAGAACTGATTTTGCGGATAAACACAGAATGTAAATAAAAAAAATTGTAATAAGACAAAACTAACCTTTTTCATAATAGTCCCCCACTCCTATTTCTTATCAGAAATAATATAAGAAATTCAAGTTTTTATAGAAAGGCTGTCTTTGGGTGACAGCCTTCTAAGAAATCTTTACGCTTCGGCAGGTGTGGGCACTGTAGGTTTATATAACAGAGAAGTAATTAAACCTAGAATAACGCATTCGATAAATCCGTAAATAAACCACTGTAATGCTAAGTAATATGGAAGCGGATAAACCACATACTGAGCATAAGCCGCTATCAGTTCCATAAACAATCCGATATAGATACCGTATCTTATACCTTCCATAATTCCTTTGTTTTCGAATCCCTTGGTAAAGATAAATACGAAGAAGAATGCCCATACAACATCTACAACATACATTATCCACATTAAGCTATTCATCTCTTCCATTGGACGAAAGATTTTTGCAACATCTTCCATCGCGTAGGTAGATCCTAAAATTACCGAATGAATTAGATAACCCATTATTTCCATAGCAATAAATACAACAACAAAAGTCAACCAGAATCTTTTGTTTTTCATAACACACCCTCCGATTGGTTATAAAATTATGTGTTTGCTATAATAGCTGAAGTGTCTGTGAAAGAAACTAATTAGGTAGATTTTCAAAAGCAACAAAAATCAATTTTAGACTTAAAATAAGACAATTACACGCCTAAAATTTAGAGTAAAATCGCTTTTACTTTCAAACAGTTTTATCAATTTATCGATGCTTTCCAAAAGTTATTCGAAATTATTTGTTCAGTTAAAACTGTAAGTTTTGTCAATCCAGTATTCTATTTTTTCTCCCTCGATAGATATCGGCTGCCAGCGGGATTTATAAACTGCATCGAGAATATTCTTTAGAGATTTTTGATCTTTAATAGTGTTTGAAAGTATTCTATAATTTTTTACAAATCCGTCTTTTCCTATTCTCAAAGACAATTTGATGTACCCGTTCATACCTTCGGATCTGTTCGGGACAACTTCCAAAATCTGCCGGGGTACAAAAGGAAATGACGAAGCGTAATATTCACCATTCTGGTTTTGAGAGATGCCGTTGTTTTGCGACGGTCTGTTCGTTAAAGAAGAGATATCGGGGATTTCAACATCAGGTAAAATTTCCGGGTCCTCAACCAATTCAAAATTAGTAGGTATAGTAGGTGTTGGAGGAGGTAACCCGCCCGGTTTCGGAGGAATAACTTCCGTACGCGGAATATCCATTACAGTTATAAGGTTTTCGGGAAAATAAATTTTCTTCTCTTTGTCTTCGGAAGGATACGGAACCAAAATGAATAAAAGTAAAATTATAATTTCACTGATGATGATAGCAATCTTAATGTTTCTTGAATAATGAATACTATCTTTCTTGGAAAGTCTCATGCTGTAAGTTAAGAAAGAGAAAATGCAAACGCAGTACTTAAAATAAGTTTGGGAAATGGATGCTGAGGCAGTTTTAAAGATTCAGATATTCATTCCAAATTTTATAAAGTTCATACGTAGCTCTAACGTCTTCGCCGCAGTAAACAGCTATGTCCTTTATCCTTCCGGCATTATAAAGTTCCTTTACTTCCATACCGGTAATGCCTTTTGATTTAGGCGACTCAATTCCAAAAGTTTGACAATAAAAATCCATGTTGAACTTTTTGGTTATACCGTAAAAAGTGAACTGCTCGAGCAAATCCAAATGATCGAAAGAATTGTAACGATTTTTAATAAAGTTTTTCGAAGGTCTAATTTTTAGAATTGCGGACCGTAGCATCAAAAAGGGTATGTCGAAATTTCTGCCGTTGAAAGTAATTACCTGATTTGCTTTTTCAACATAATGCCAAAAACTCTTAATCATTTCTTCTTCGGTCATTGATTTATACTTCACCTGCTTTTCGTCCGCAGCCCATTCTTCTTCTTTTTCATCTTCGTAAATGACAAAACTTTTTTCCGTATCGGTGTTAAGCATTCCTATCGCTACAATCTTAGCTGTCAACGGATACAAACTCAAATACCTTTTCACTTCATCTGTCTTTTCAGCACGAACTTCTTCGTCCCTTTCTTGATCGGCATATCGCAATAGAAATTCCTGCTGGGATTCGGAGAGAGTCTCGAAATCAAAGCCAACAGTTTCAATGTCAAAAACAATTTTCATCTTATTTATCTTTAATTTATAATGAATATGTTAAAAATAATTGAATAATGAAACAAAAATTTCCCCTAAAATTTGTAAAATCTAAGAGAAATTAAATATGTGGAAGTTGACACAAAAATGAAGCTATTACGACTGGAGCCTGCCTGTTTTATTCCAAACCACGGTTTTTACTTGTCGGTTAGAATTTCAACTTCGCTTTCATTTTTCATAACGGCGTTAAAAAACTCTTCCGGCAACGGGAAGGCTTTCTTGCTTTTTTTATTGATATGAACCATCGCGCCTCCGCCCTGAGCAACTACTTTCTT
>CAZRIQ010000121.1:0-6650 GCA_964600175.1 uncultured Melioribacter sp.
GGCTGATATTTTTTTAATCATCACTCCTCTCAGTTATAATTAATAGAATAAAATTTATGTCAGTAATCAATTTATTTTAATCTACATGTTCTCCTATTTTATACCCTATAAATAAGAAAGGCTGCCCACAATGGACAGCCTTTCTTTTTAACTCGCTTTTATGATCTCAAGCAAAATAAGCTTGGTGACATGCATACAGTGCCAGCGCAATCACCGCCAGCATAAATATTAAAAACAATGATGCCGCAAATTTACTCATTTTATTTTCTCCTATCTTACTCATTTACTTTAAGAGAATCATTTTTTTAACACTTACAAATTCACCGGCTGTTATCCGGTAAATGTAAGTTCCACTTGCGGCTGGATTTCCATATTGATTGTCACCATTCCATTTTACATCGTATGTCCCACTTCCCATATTTTCTTTTATCAATGTCTTTACTTCTCTTCCCAACATATCATATACTTTTACTGTAACGTATGCTGATTTCGGCAAAGAGAATCTGATAGTTGTAGTCGGGTTAAACGGATTCGGGAAATTCTGTGTCAACTCAAAGTTGGTTGGAACCTCCTGTGGCTGATTTTGAACTCCGGTTACTTCGTTGAAACTGTAACTCGGTCCGCTCTTATATGCACCGCCGTTAACAGAATAATAAGTGGTTATTGGTCCACCATTATATCCGTTCTCTTTTAATCTCATTACAATTACACCCGGTGTTATGTTGCCGGATTGTCCTTCAGGTGCGGCATAAGTAAACCTGGCTACACCATCAACAACTTTCGCAACATCAACTATGTGTCCTTGCATATTAATCAATTGGGAGAAGGTCTGATAACTGATTGCATTCTTGTCGTAGTTCACAATCATTACAAGGTTTCTCACATTTGAAGAACCGTTTAACTGAACCGGGAATTCAACGAGATTGTTATCTGCTTGTACAACATCACCAAAATTAACATTTACTACTGCAGGTGAAATAGGTCCTGTTGGCCAGCTTCCGTTTAATATAAAATATAGAATCGCCGAAATATCGTCGGCATCTAAATGACCGTTGAGATCTGCATCTCCATTATCTTTTTGCAACTGAGATAAACTAATTAATGTTTGTAAATACTGATCTAATAACAAAGCATCATCCACAGTAACTTGTCCGTCAAGATTTACATCACCGCGCAGATAAGTAAACTGCTGGAACGAGTATGTTATTGTTCCGCTGTAAGTACTAAACACACTCGGGGACCCGTCAACTAAGAAGTCAGGATCGTTAACAGAAATGTTTGCACTTCCGGCAGAAGTTGCAATTACCTTGAAGTTCAACTTAAATAAAGTTCCGCTTGTTGCAATCGGAGTGAATCCAACTCCAACAAAGTTAAGTGTGCCGGGTACATTTTCTGAAAATAAAATTACCCACCCGGATGCATTTATCAATGTTCCGGTTCCGTAACTTGCAGATACGTAGTCAAGTTTTGAAGGATCATATGTGAACTTACCCTGCAAAGTCTGGAAACTTGTTCCAAATGCATTCAAGGTAACCGGAATACTTACAGTTGCTCCAGTAACTGTTGTAGTACTTCCAACAGTCAATGTCGGGCTGCCGCCATTCCATGGATAATATTTAACATAAAATCCGCCTGCAGTAAAATCAGCCGTGTTATCAACAACACTGTTACCCAACGGATTACTACTGCTTTCATCTACAAGATTTACCCATGTATAAATTGCAGTAGCAGAACCGGCAGGCATTTCGTTGGATGTTCCACCGTTATATGTAGCATCTGATGGTCCGCTTGAACTGCCCCACCAGTTATTTGTTGCATCCAAATAAACATAGTCACTGGATGAACCGCCTCCGGTAACAGCTGATGCAGCTAAACCAATGCTATTATTTGCGATTGTGTTACTGTTAATTAATACCGGAACAGGAGTCGGGGGCATTCCGGAAAAATCGGCTGAGAGATTAATACCGATCGAATTATTTTCAATGTCATTACTATTAACATCTATTCCACTCAGTTGGATACTTGAATTTCCAAGTCTCAAACCTTGATAGAATCCATACGAACTAGTGCTGCCGTTAATTGTATTATTTTTGATATTAACATTAGCTATAGGATCACTATCTGCACCCGGACTAATATTTATACCTTGATAAGCACCAGCGGTCGAAAACGCACCATCGGTAGGAGGTAAATCAGTATAAATATTGTTACCAAGTATATCGCAATTTGATCTTTCGTCGGTAATCGCGCGTATTAAATCGCCGTTAAAATCATTACTTTCAATCGTTATTAAATCGGTACCGGTGTCTCTGTTAATATAGATAGCTTCAAATCCCCAAACACCTGAAGTTAAATCTTCAAATATATTGTCATGAATATCAAGTCCCGAAATGTCAACACTTGCCATCGCAGTAACGTTATAAGTTTGGAGCGCTTGCGAAATATCGTCTGTATTAGGTGATGCCGGGACTTTGAATGTATTATCATATATTTCAACATTACTCGCGCCAATAATCATCCCGCTGCTATAAGCACCTGCAATATAGTCTGGATTCTCAAAAGTAAAATCATGTACTTTTACTCCGCTTGCCAGTATATTAAAATTTGGAGATGCTAACGGCCAAGAAGTGCTTGCAACTGTGTCAACTCCCTTTATGGTAGTAGAACTACTCCCTGCACCGTATATCTCTAAATTACTTTTTGAACTAATGATTGAAAGATCTTGCGTAAAGGTACCGGCTCCAACATCAATTTTATCGCCGGCACTCGCCGTATTAATTGCATGTTGTATTGTTAGGAAAGCATCATCGGGAGATAAACCACCGTTACCGTTATCTCCATCTGTTCTAACATACCATGTTGTATACACAGCCGTTTTGAATCTAAAATAACCGCTATACGAACTGGAATCACCTGTAGCACTCGAATAGGAATTAACTCTCCAGTAATACAATGTGTTTGTAGGCAACGGGGTTGCCAGAGTAAACGTAGTATCTGCAATTCCGGAATGTGATTGTACCATAGACGAGAAAGATGAATTTGTAGCTATTTGCAAACTATAAGATGTAGCTGCAAATTCCGGCGTCCATGTAAACGTTGGTAACTGGGATACATCTGTTGAGAGATCCGCCGGAGAAACCAACTCAGGTGCATCCGGCGATGACTTTGTTGTAAACTTCCAGGTTGTTGATGTATCGCTTCCGTGAGTATTTATTGCTACCACTTTCCAGTAGTAGTCGGTACTCAATTCCAAATAATCCGATGGCCATGCATGGATATGGTATGATGTATCAACTATACCGGTAAAATCAAAATCCACACTCGAGAAATTATCGGAAGAAACAAGCAACTCATATGTACTTGCCCCCGCTGCAGGATGCCAGTATAATGTCGGGTGATTTCCTACATTGGTTGCGTTATTGGCTGGAGATGCCAAAATAGGCGCGGCCGGGGGTGTAGCGGCGGTTTCTGTAGTGAAATAGTAAGTTGATGAATACGAACTTGTGCCGTAAGTGTTGGTAGCATTAACTCTCCAATAATACATGGTACTAGTTGTTAAACCGGATGCATCATAAGAAGTTGTTGTTAGACCGGTTTGATCAACAACAAAACTACCAAATGAATTACTAGTGGAAACTTGTAAGCCGTATGAAGTAGCTCCGGCAGAGGTTGTCCAACTAAAAGTAGGAGATGTTGAAACATTTATTTGAGATAATGTTGGACTTAAAGGTGTAGGCGCCGCCGGTGGGGTACTTCCCCCACCACCTCCTCCGCCTGTAGCAGGAGTAAAACTAAAGACGGTAGAATAGTTCCCTCCAACTCCTACTCGCCAATAATATGTAACTCCTGTTGATAATCCTGCACCTGACGGTACAGCAAAACTTGCCGACCCCCCTCCGCTAACCGTTGTACTATAAATTAGATTAGGACTTACGAAACTAGATCCGCTCGTCGATATCTCTAAATCATAAGTAAACGGTCCTGCTGAATATGGAGTCGGAACATACCACCACCACATTGTGGGAGTAGTAGAATCCCATGTTGAGCCGTTAACCGGAACTGAAAGACCCGGTGCAGTTTGGGCTCTAAGTGGAACTATAATTGAAAAAAGCAGAAAAAGAAATGTAACAAGAAAAGTATACTTCCTTTTCATATAGCACCCTCTCTAAGTGTTTAATGATTATTTATTTTCGGCTGATACCTTTCGGCTGGAAAGAAAAAAATATTGTACGACCGGCTGTCGTATTAACCCTCGATTCTATAAAAAAAATTAGAACACTAATTACAAAAATAGGATAATTCGGCTGGCTTTTGCTGTGAACATAAGACTTCCTTTTCTAATTGTCAAGCATTTTTTATAACTGGCTCAAATAATAAATTAGTTGGGATTTTATTAAAAAATCATATCAAATGAACAATAAACTCAAATTTTCAGTTGATATTCTTTCAATATTGTTGAATATTTGGACAAATTATAACAATAATTGAACACCTACATTATTTCCAAAAACTTCGGAGTCTAAATGTCAAATACTTCATCTGAGCGCGAACAATGGGGCAGCCGTATAGGTCTCATCCTTGCCGTCGCTGGCAATGCAGTTGGATTGGGAAATTTTCTAAGGTTTCCGGTACAAGCTGCTCAAAATGGCGGCGGGGCTTTTATGATTCCCTATTTCATCTTCTTTTTGTTACTTGGCATTCCGCTAATGTGGATTGAATGGGGAATTGGAAGACACGGAGGAAAATTCAACCACGGCAGTGCACCCGGTATGTTCGATGTAATTTGGAAAAATAAACTTGCAAAATACTTTGGCGCTCTTGGTTTATTTATTTCACTTATAATAATGATTTATTACACTTATATAGAATCATGGACTCTCGGATACAGTTTCTTTTCCATCACACAAAAATATTTTGGGCTTGGTGATTTTACCGCAATGAAAACATTCCTCTATAGTTATCAAGGTCGAGAAGTAAGTTCATATTTTAGCGGTATTTCCGTTGCATATATTTTTATGGTAATTACTTTTGCGGTTAACTTCTGGATTCTCTTCCGGGGAATTTCTAAAGGAATTGAGAAACTCGCAAAGATTGCAATGCCTCTTCTATTTTTATTTGCAATTATTATTGCAATAAGAGTTGCAACTTTAGGGACTCCGGACCCGATGCATCCGGAAAATTCGGTTTCTGCCGGTTTCGGTTTTATTTGGAATCCCGATTTTGCCGCATTGAGCGATCCTAAAATTTGGCTTGCAGCAGCAGGACAAATTTTCTTTACACTTTCAGTGGGTATGGGAACTATTCACGCTTACGCAAGTTACCTTAGACCAAAGGATGATATTGCATTATCCGGCTTAACAACTGCCGCAACTAACGAATTTGCAGAAGTAGTTCTCGGCGGTTCAATTGCAATACCAATTGCCGTTGCATTTTTTGGAGTAGCTGTAACTACACAAATGGCACTCGGAGGTGCTTTCGATCTTGGTTTTGCATCAATGCCTCTTGTTTTTGAAAGGATTCCTTACGGCGAAATATTTGGTTTCCTGTGGTTTTTGCTCTTGTTCTTTGCAGGAATAACTTCGTCGGTAGCAATGGGTCAGCCGGTTGTAGCTTTTCTGGAAGACGAATTCGGGATGAGCCGCAAAAAAGCAGTAGGTACTTTGGCTATAGTGGTATTTATTTCGGTTCAATTTGTTGTATTCTTCTTAAAGTATGGTTTCCTTGATGAAATGGATTATTGGGCCGGCACATTCGGATTAGTAGTATTTGCATTAATCGAAACAATATTATTTATGTGGGTATTCGGTGCCGACAAAGCATGGGATGAAATGAACGAAGGCGGCGATATAAAGATTCCAAAGTTGTTCCATTTTGTTATGAAATATATTACACCGCTGGTACTATTAATTGTCATGGGATGGTGGTTAGTTAATGATGCAATCCCGACTTTATTATTGCAAAATGCCGATCCGCAAAATGTACCGTACATTTGGGGTGCAAGAATCTTTATGATATTTATTTACGCTCTTATTGTTTTAATGGTTAAACAAGCGTGGAAAAAGAAAGAGGTTTAAATGGGTATTAAAACAGAAGGTTTGATCTTTATGATCTTAGCATGGGGGTTTATAATCTCTATAATCTCTTATTGCTATTACAAAGTACTGACAATTAAACAAAGTAAAAACGAAAAGCCGCAGTAACTTGCGGCTTTTCCAGGAATATAATCTTTAAAGAAATCGATTAACCAAAAAACGTAGCTGCTACTTCGTACAAACTAAGGTCGATAGTTTTCAACTGACCGACAGCTTCATCAAGTGTTACTCCGACGATGTCATTTCCTTTAAGTGCGGACATGTAACCGAATTTTCCTTCTTCAATCAGACTAACAGCAAAAATGCCAAAACGTGTAGCGAGAACTCTATCGAAAGCTGTTGGAGAACCGCCTCTTTGAATATGCCCAAGTACTGTTGCACGAGTTTCAAACCCGGTTCTTTTTTCAATCTCTTCCGCTATTATGTTTCCAATTCCGCCAAGTCTTACATGTCCAAAAGAATCTTTCTTCAGACTGCTCAAGACAAATGAACCGTCTTTATCGGTCTCTTCTTCCGTCTGCAATTTTGCACCTTCCGAAGCAACAACAATACTAAAAG
>CAZRIQ010000122.1:0-6623 GCA_964600175.1 uncultured Melioribacter sp.
TAAACTGCGATTGGTAGTTATCTCCTTCTATGAAGTTAATACCGCCTTCCGGCAGCCCGGCTTTTGCAATCGGCACACCTGACAATGCAAAGTGCCCGTACTTTTTCGATTCTTCTTCATCGGTTAAACTATAAACCAAATGTTCGGCGGGAATAATTTGATCGGTATCAATGTTATCCCCTAGAACAAATGCTTTTCCTCGAATTACTTTTTCCATGAGCTTTCTTCCAACCCTCTTCCAAAGGAAGAGGAAATCTTTTTAAAGTTTTTTGGTGGTTATTTTTTCTATCTACTGTTTATTTTCTGTTTTCTTTTTGCCCTTTATTATTTCTTTTCAAACACCTTCTTCATTAATCCCTTTTTAACAAAAAGAGATTTTTAAAACGGTTTAAGTCCCCCTTTGGGGGAGTTCCCCGAAGGGATTCCTTCGGAAAGGGGGCTATAAATCTCTCGGATCAGTAATGACCCCGTTAACCGCAGAAGCTGCAACCGTAAGCGGCGATGCCAAATAGACTTCGGATTTCTTACTTCCCATTCTTCCCGGGAAATTTCTGTTCGTTGTTGAAATAACAACGTCTTTTTCTACAGCCCGCCCGATTGTATCATCGGGTCCGCCAAGACAAGCAGCACAAGACGACTGTGCAATTGTGCATCCTGCTTTATCGAAAATTTCTTTAAGAACAATTCCTTTATAAGTTTCTATTTCCAACTGCTTCGCAACTTCTGTACTAGCCGGTACAATGAACGTCGGCACTTTAACAGTATTACCGAGTAAAAACTGTGCGGCATACTGGAAATCTGTCAACTTGCCTCCGGTACATGAACCGATATAACATTTAGTCAACTTGGTGCCCGCAACATTTTTAACATTGTCGCGGTTATCCGGGCTGTGCGGCTTTGCAACGAGCGGTTGAATGTCTTCAACGTTGTATTCGTATTTACTGTGGTATTTCGCGTCTTCATCGCTCGTAAATATCTCATAAGGTTTATCTGTTCTTTCCTTTACATAATTTTCGGTCACTTCATCCGCGGCAATAATTCCGCTCATACCGCCAGCTTCAATCGCCATGTTTGTCAAGGTCATTCTCTCGCTCATTGAAAGATCGTAAACTGCTTCGCCGGCAAATTCCATTGCTCGGTAAGTCGCACCGTCGGTTGTAATATCGCCGAGTATTTGAAGAATCAAATCTTTCGCCGTTAAATATTCCGGCAGCTTACCGTGGAAAACAAACTTCATCGATTCAGGTATCTTCTCCCAAATTTTTCCCGTACCGAGTATAAATGCCGCATCGGTATTTCCTACGCCGGTAGAAAACATTCCGAACGCGCCGGACGTACATGTATGCGAGTCCGTGCCAAATAAAACTTTTCCCGGCAGGTTATATCCTTCTTCGGCAAGAGCGATATGGCAAACACCTTTATATCTTTCTGTTCCTACATCGTAATAGTTTTCTACCTGATATTCCTTCGCAAACTCACGCAGTATGTCGACGTTTCTATTCGCATGCTTGTTTGCTGTAAATATATAGTGGTCAGGAAAGATCACCAACTTCTGTTTATCCCAAATTTTTGCTTTATCCCCGAATTCTTTTTTCCAAATCCCAATCGTGGGCGGACCACAGACATCATGCGTCATCAAAACATCAACGTTTAACCAAACGTTTTCACCCGGAGTAACTGTCTTTTTCCCGGCAGACTTTGCCAATATTTTTTCGGTAATCGTCATTCCCATTTTAGTATCCTTTCAGACCGCATTCGAAACAGAAGATTCTTCCTCTAGATTCTCCTGTTCGGCTTTATACAATTCCTGCTGATTAATTGCATTCAAATATGCTTTTGCGCTTGCTTCAATTATATCGGTAGAAATTCCGCGACCGGTAAAAGAATGCTGCTTATAGCGGATTCGCACAAGAACTTCACCCATCGCTTCCCTGCCGGAAGTAACCGACCTAACTTGATACGACTCAACAGCGGGCACAAAATTCAACGCTCTATCGATTGCATTAAACAAAGCATCTACCGGTCCGTCGCCGGTTGCCGAATCGGAATATTCCTTCTCATGATTCTTTATTAAAACTGTAGCAGTAGGTATAGAGTTGGTCCCCGCATTCACGTGCATATACTGAATTTCATAATGTTCCTGTTTCTTATATATTTCATCTCCCATAATCAGCCGTAAATCGTCATCGAACACTTCTTTCTTTTTATCGGCAAGTTTTGTGAATGCCTCATAAGCTTTCTTCAATTCATCTTCGGATATGTGATACCCGAGTTCTTCAAGCCGGGCTTTTAATCCGTGTCTGCCTGAATGTCTGCCCAATACAATTTTAGTCTTGGGTACACCGACTGTGCCGGGAACCATAATTTCATAAGTCTCTCTACTTTTCAACATACCGTCTTGATGTATACCTGATTCATGTGCAAATGCATTCTCGCCGACAATTGCTTTATTCGGCTGAACTATAATTCCCGTAAAAGCAGAAACCATTCTGCTTGTATTAAAAATTTCGTTCGTGTTTATTTCGGTAAAATATTTGTAGAGATCTTTTCTAACATTTAACGCCATAACAATCTCCTCTAAGGAAGCGTTACCCGCGCGTTCGCCGATGCCGTTAATTGTACATTCGACCTGACGGGCGCCGTTTTCAACACCGGACAATGAATTTGCAACAGCTAAACCGAGATCGTTGTGGCAGTGAACGCTTATTACTGCTTTATCAATATTCTTAACGCGCTTTCTCAACTCGGCAATTTTGCTGCCGAACTCAGACGGCATTGTATATCCGGTTGTATCGGGAATATTAACTGTCGTTGCTCCGGCTTCAATTGCTGCCTCTATAATTTCGGAGAGATATAACATATCGGTTCTGCCGGCATCTTCGGCAGAGAATTCTACGTCGTCGCAAAATGTTTTT
Source organism: uncultured Melioribacter sp. (assembly GCA_964600175.1). Lineage (GTDB taxonomy): Bacteria > Bacteroidota > Ignavibacteria > Ignavibacteriales > Melioribacteraceae > Pyranulibacter. Next base: position 2,916 of record CAZRIQ010000122.1, read on the forward strand.
GCATATTGAACCATATCATAAGCCATCTTAAGAACTGTCTTTCTTTTTTCATCAAGAGTTTTTCCGTAACGGTCGTCGGCAAACTTCCCGAGGACATGATAATCCGAAGTGCCGATGAATGTGTGGATTCTTTTCTTGGCGGCGCCGCTGATCGCATCATAAGCGGCTTTGACATCAATTTCCTTTGCGCGCGCAAGACCTGCAATTATCACCCCCACTTCGCCGGAAATTCTTTTTACCGCTTCAAATTGTGCGGGGGAAGAAACCGGGAAACCCGCTTCAATAACATCAACATTAAGTTTTTCGAGCTGCTTTGCAATCTCCAACTTTTCATACACGTTTAAAGAAGCTCCTGGGGATTGCTCCCCGTCCCTTAATGTTGTATCGAAAATTAATACTCTGTTATCCACTTAGTTGCCTCTCTGTAAATTTATTGTCGAACTTTGCTCTAACTTTTATTTAATAAATATTTTTTTGTACTCGTGATTTTGTCAACTATATGAGTCTATTCTTTTTTCCCGATCATTAGTGCCAATTCCCGCCACTTCCAATAGCAGTCAACATCATAAAAACCGATTTCACTAAACCATTTCAACTGAGTTCCCAGGTCAAGAAGTTTATTAGTTCCATCCTCCGTAGTCCCCAACTTTTCAAAGAATCTTTTATGAAGATTCTCCGTGGGTGAAGAAACATGTTCTAAGTTGCAGAAGGTCCCGCCGCTTTCCAGAATCTTCCAGATTTCATTGTATAAGTTTCGCTTCCGTTTATCGTCTACATGATGAATAGCAAAACTCGATACAACAACATCAAAGCTTTCCGCACTAAAAGGAAGCGGATTGTTTATATCATGCTCAATCACAGTTACATGTTCTTCGCAATTATATTTCTCTTTCAACTCCGTTAACATTGCCGGGGAAAAATCCAAAGCGACTGCCGATGCATTTTTGCATTTCAATAAACATAAATCCAATAATCTTCCGTTGCCGGATCCGATATCCAGGATTCTCTCGGATCCCTCGGGTACTTCTTCCAAAAGTGTAGATTCACCTTCGGTCCGGTGAGGAATTTTATCGGCTCTACTTAAATAAGCCAGTGCATGTTCTGTCGATTGCCATTCGCTAGTCATTATCAACCCGTAAAATGAAGTTAAAGAGTAAAAACCCCTAAAGCCTGTTCGTTATAAATCTCTTCAAAGTTTTTCAGGATCAGGTTCGTAATCTCTTTCGTTCCGACTATCTTGTCTCCTTCTTTTCCTATATCACCGGTTCTATATCCAAACTTTAGAGTTCTATCGATCGCATCAATGATCAGTTCGGAAGCTTTGTGCATACCGAACGAATACTCGAACATCATTGCAACGGATGCAATTGCCGCAATAGGATTTGCCTTGTCCTTCCCGGCAATATCCGGTGCGCTCCCGTGAACCGGTTCGTAAAGCGCATATTTCGTTCCGATGCTTGCCGAAGGAAGCATTCCCAAACTCCCGGTTATCATTCCCGAAATATCACTTAAAATATCGCCGAACAAATTCGAAGTAAGAATTACATCGAACTGTCTCGGATCTCTTACTATTTGCATCGCGGCATTGTCCACGTACATATTTTTTACCTGGACGGTCGGATAATCTTTGCTTACTTCCTCAACCACTTTACGCCAGAACTGCGAAACCTCAAGAACGTTTGCTTTATCCACAGATGTTACAACCTTTTCTCTTTTAGATGCCGCTTCGAAAGCCATTTTTGCAATTCTTTCAATTTCATTCTTAAAGTAGACCATTGTGTTCCAACCTTTTTCACTATCGTATCCTCTCGGTTCGCCGAAATAAATTCCCCCGGTAAGTTCACGGAAGACAACGAAGTCGGTTCCTTCCAGCACTTCTCTTTTTAAAGACGAGGAGTCAACCAGCGACGAATAAACTTTTGCCGGGCGTATGTTAGCGAACAGACCCAGCGACTTTCGCAGTTTCAGCAAAGCTGCTTCAGGCTTTAGGTGATGTTCCAGATTCTCCCATTTATACCCGCCTACCGCTCCAAGCAGTACGGCATCCGAATCGTAACATGCCTGCAGCGTTTCGTCTGTCAGTGGTAATCCGAACTCATCATAAGACGAACCGCCGATTAGTTTTTCAACAAGTTCAAATTCAATTCCGAATTTTTCAGCAACATATTTTAATACCCTAACTGCCGCGCCAATAACTTCGGGACCGATTCCGTCTCCTGGTAAGAGTGTAATCTTGAACATCACTTTCTCCAATGCTTTTATTTTTTAATCAACCAGCTCATCATGTTTCTAAGCTGAGAGCCGACTTTTTCTATCGGGTGTTCGCTATTTTCTTTCCTGAGTTTCAGCATCAACTTCTGACCACCTTCATTTTCTTTGCGCCATTCTTCGGCAAAACTTCCGTCCTGCACGCCCTTCAAAATAGTTCTCATTACGTTTTTCGTTTCTTCGTTTATTACTTTCGGACCTCTCGTCATGCCGCCGTACTCTGCAGTATCGCTCACGGAATAATTCATTCTCGAAAGACCGCCTTCGTAATAGAGATCGACAATCAATTTCAATTCGTGCATACATTCGAAGTACGCAAGTTCCGGCGGGTACCCGCCTTCTACCAAAGTTTCGAAACCGGCTTTTACCAATTCAGCAGAACCGCCGCAAAGAACCGCCTGTTCCCCGAATAAATCGGTTTCGGTTTCATCTTTAAATGTCGTCTCGATAACACCTGCGCGCGTTCCGCCGATTCCCTTCGCCCATGCAAGTGCCATATCTTTTGTGTTTCCGGTATAATCCTGATGAATTGCAATCAAACAAGGGACACCGTTGCCTTCCAGAAACGTTCTTCTTACCAAATGACCGGGACTCTTAGGTGCAATCATCATTACGTTTACATTCTTGGGAGGAACAATCCATTTATAATGGATATTAAAACCGTGTGCAAACACAAGAGTGTCTCCCTCGTTTAGATTATGCACTATCGATTGATCGTAAATCTTTTTCTGAATTTGATCGGGCAGCAACATCATTATTACATTTGCTCCCGCCGAAGCTTCAGCTGCCGTCTTTACTGTTAGACCCGCATTTTCGGCGTTTTTCCAGGCGTCGCTGCCAGGAACTTCAGCCACAGTAACGTTCATACCGCTCTCTTTTAAATTAAGCGCATGTGCGTGCCCCTGGCTTCCGAAACCAAGCACGGCAATTTTTTTATCTTGCAAAGATTCTAAAGATGCATCTTGATCATAATATACTTTCATTTTTTACCTCAATTATTTGTTGATAATTCTTTTTTCTGAAATTTTGTTTGTTCACCTCTTTTAAGAGCAACTGTTCCAGAGCGGGCAACTTCTTTTATACCAAATTGTGATAAAACATTCACTGCAGCGTCAATTTTTTCCGGAGGACCAGTTATTTCAAGCATCATGTTCTTGTTGTTAATATCCACAATATTCCCGCGGAAAATTTCACAAATATTTTTTATTTCATACATCGTACCTTTTTGCAGACCGATTGTAATCAACGCGAGTTCACGCGCCGTATGATTTGAGCCGGTTAGATCAACCACTTTAAGTGTGTCGATAAGCCGGTTCAATTGTTTGACAACCTGGTCTATTATCTGGTCCTCCCCCTCGGTTACAATCGTCATTCTGGAAACTTCTTGAATCTCCGTTTCACCGATTGATATGCTTTTAATATTAAATCCTTTGCCGCTGA
>CAZRIQ010000123.1:0-6524 GCA_964600175.1 uncultured Melioribacter sp.
TATGCCGTAATAATGAAGTTCTTCCTGATTACTCGTAATTCCGTAAGGAGGGTCTGTAAAAAATATTGAGCCGTCGGACTTAACAGTCATATCGTTGGGACTGTTCAATCGTTTGCCGTCATAATGATCTGCAAGTACAGTCTGTGTTCCGTCGTTTTCAAGCCGAACGACGCGCCGTTCACCATGCTGTGCAATCAATAATTGTCCGCCGGCATTCAGCGCCAAGCCATTTGAATTCCCCGACGGATTAAGAAATACCGCCGCACCGGAATCGGATGTCCATCTGTAAATTGTGTTTGCATTAATATCGCTAAACAGCAGCGCCCCGTCTTTCCAAACGGGTCCCTCAACAAATTGAAAACCATCCGCTATTTTTTCAACCTGCACATCTGAAGTACCCTGAACTTGACCGATGGTTAAATGGTTAGTTAGGAAAAAGACAAAAACAATTAGAAAGAATTTATATTTAGATGCTTTCAACTTTCTCCTCCGTTTTTAGATGATTCATAATTACTTCAATTCTATTGATCCTCTACGAGGATCCATCATTATTAATTATTTATCTACAATAATGGGACATCTACGATGTCTCCTTGACTATTATCTGCTTACGTATAACCTCGTAGAGAATTCAATGAAAACATGAAATCATCCCTTAATATTCGCCGAGGCAATGGTTTTACACAATCACTTTTCGATTAAACAAAAAGCTATGTCAGAAAATACTATTTGGCTAACGAGGTTGGTTTATATATTTAACACTGATATCTAACCAATAATCCTCTGTTGAATAAAATTTGCTAATCTGCTTTTTTTACGAACCGTTTACTCTGATATTGCTCGAGTTGAAAGCCGATTACTTTACCCGCAGTATCTTTTTGAAAATGAAGCATCAAAAAATATCCCGTCACATAGAAATCACTTTCCGATTCGGCATTCATTACAATTTTTTTCTGACCCGGTATCTGCACAACAAGTTTCCCGTTATCAACCGATATCTTTGCATTGAATCCTTTCATTATTTCATACTCACCTGCGTACTGTTCCAAAATATTATCATCGAGAGTTAATGACGGCTTGGCAAACACAAATTGGAGCCCGTGCGGATAACCTTCCGCTTTGCCGCCGGAATGTCCAACACCCTCAAGGACCTTGGATTCAAACTGCAAGCCGGTGTAATTGTGTGATTTAACCTGATCGACAAATTTCTGATAATAGGTTGGATCTTCATACTCGCCAATTCCCATAAAGACTCTAACCGGAAGATTCGAATTTTTTTCTGCATAAGATTTTTCGTCGTTAAAAAGTACTCCGTTATCCCAGCTTACTGCAGGACTTGTTAATACATAATGATTGAATAAATCGGTGTCGTTGAAAAGAGCATATAAAGTAAATAAACCGCCAAGAGAACTTCCCATGAGTGTTCGTTCATTTTTTGTAGTTCTAAATTTCGAATCAATGAAAGAAATTAGTTCCTCTCTTATAAAGCTAATAAACTTCTTAGCTCCGCCGCTCAGATTTGCTTGACTGGAAATACTCGTCGGTGTAAAATCACGTGCTCTAAGTAAATCCGGATTGGGATTTTTACCTCCCCATGTTATACCGACAACTATAAGTCCGGGTATGAAACCGTCGTAATACTGTGATCCATAAATTGCATTTAACAATGGAAAATCCCATTGTGCGTCAAGCAGATAGATCACCGGGTAAGTTTTGCTTTTGTCATTGTCATAATTTGCAGGCAAATTAATATAGAGATCATAGTCCTGGTCAACAATAACTGATTTAATATGTAGAACTTGCGTTCCGGCAATTTCTACTTGCTTTGGTGACGACATTCCCGTTCCATCATTATCTGCCTGAGAATAAACTGTATTTTGAAATTGAAGAAAAAACGCTAGCATAAAAACAACAATCAAATAAAACAGCCTGTTGACATTTCTTTTTAATGAATTATCGTTTTTCATACTTTTCCCCACCTTTATTTATTGTTGACAAACTTCCGTTTCTAATGATATAAAAAAAATCTTTTGAATTCTTGATTTTTCTCGTCTACAACAAATTTATAGTCGATTTTAAAACATTTACACCTTCGACAGTACCCTTGCTGTCCGGTTGTCCTCCACCAACGGAAATTTCAAATTTCCCTGGAAGAATAACTCTAACGTTTTTGTCGCTTAGGATTGAAAATGCATCAGGTAAAATTTTAAAGTCGACAGTTTTAACTTCTCCCGGTTGTAAATGAATTCTTTGAAATCCTTTTAGTGCACGAATCGGAACCGGAACATGTGCATTCAAATCCGAGATATAAACCTGAACAACTTCATCGCCGGCTAACTTACCCGTGTTTTTTACATCCACGGAAATCTTAACCGTGTCACCGGCTTTAAATTCATTATTGATTTTTAGATCATCATACTTAAACGAAGTATAACTTAGTCCGTAGCCAAAGGGATAAAGGGGTTCGCCTTTAAAAAACCGGTATGTTTGACTTGTCATATAATATTGTTCGAAAGACGGTAAATCTTTGACGGACTTATAAAACGTTACCGGCAAACGTCCGCCGGGATTATAATCACCGAAAATAACATCGGCAATTGCGGTACCGGCTGCCTGTCCCGGGTACCACGCTTCAACAATAGCAGGAATACCTGCCTTGCCTGCAGGCAGATTTTTATCCTCCCAATTTACTGCAAGTGCACTACCATTTAGTAAAACAAGTACAATAGGTTTACCCAATGCTTGAACTTCTTTTATCAGTTCCTCTTGAACATCAGGTAAAGTTAAACGTGTTCTATCGCCATGATCAAACCCGTCAATCTCAATGTCCATCTGCTCACCTTCCATACGGGCAGTTAAACCCATACACATAATTATCACATCAGCCTGTTTGGCAACATCAAGTGCTTCCTTTTTTAATTCCTCTTTGGGATTGTGTCTCGGCTTTGCCCAAACTAATTGAACCTGGGCATCACCGTAAGTTTCACCTACCGTTACTTTTATCGAATATTTCTTCCCGGCTACGAAATGAACCGATTTTGATTTGCTAAGGCGAGGATCACCATATTCATCTCTAAAGTGATACTTCGTATCGGCAATTAATGTATCGTTCAAATAAAGGTGGGTGTTGCAAGTAGTAATAATTCCAAGCAAGTATTCGCCGGATATGTCTGGTATTATTTCACCACTCCAGACCACTCCGAAATTATCGTCATCCATATCTTCGTGCGGAGCTTTGTCTCCCCAATCCGCATCAATATTTTTATCAACTGCTGAAAATAAAGCCGGACCGTTCATTTCATGATTATTATAGTAATCTACTTTTAAACCTTTCTCATTTTCTCCATGAAATAAAACTTCCGGCGGAACAACTTCAAATGTCGGTATTCCTTCTGCCAATTCACTCCCCTGGGCATACAATACTTTTGAAGAGCCGGCTAATTTTTCTTTGATTCCTCGCAAAGGCGTTATAGGATCCGAAGGCACACCGTTATAATTTCCAAGCAGCATAAGCCATTCATCGGAATTCGGTCCGATGACTGCAACTGTTCCAATATCTTTTTTCAGCGGTAGAAAATTGTTTTGGTTTTTCAACAAGACAATAGACTCGTGTGCAGCTTTAAGAGCCAACTCATGATTTGCTTTACTGTCAACTACAGAGTATGGGATCTGTGTGTACTTTACCATTTCCGGTGGATCAAACATACCGAGTTTGAAACGCGCAGTAAAAACTCTCTTAACGGCAACATCGATTTCTTTTTCCGATATTAAATTTTCTTCGACGGCTTTGCTAAGATTTTTATAGGTTGTTGCACATTCCAAATCACAGCCGGATTTAACGGCAAGAGCCGCAGCTTCTTCCGGTGTCTGTACAATTTTATGATGCAGCCAGATGTCTCCTATAGCACCGCAATCAGAAACAACGTAGCCCTTGAAATTCCATTCGTTCCTCAAAATGTCAATCAGCAAACGTCTGCTTCCGCAGCAAGCTTCTCCTTCAAACCGATTGTATGCACACATTACGGAATATGCTTTACCTTCTTTGATTCCCATTTCAAATTGCGGAAGGTACGTTTCCCTAAAATCTCTTTCATCGGTTACCGCATCAAAAAAATGCCGTTCCGGTTCCGGACCGCTGTGAACCGCAAAATGTTTAACCGTCGCGATGGTTTTAAAATATTTCGGATCGTCTCCCTGTAATCCCTTAATAAATTGTACCGCCAATCTGCCGGTTAAGAATGGATCTTCGCCGTAAGTCTCCTGACCCCTGCCCCATCTCGGATCACGAAAAATATTTACGTTGGGTGACCAGAAAGTAAGTCCTTGGTAAATATATCTCTTCCCCTTTCTAACAAACTCATGATGCTTTGCCCTGGCTTCATCGGAAATAGCGGTCGAAACCTGCAGCATGAGACTTTCATCCCATGTTGCGCCCAGCCCTATGGCTTGAGGGAATACCGTAGCCAAACCGGCACGGGCAACACCGTGAAGACATTCATTCCACCAATTGTATTCAGGAATTCCAAGTCGCTTAATTGCCGGCACGGCATTCATTATCTGACCTATTTTTTCTTCAAGCGTCATTCTCGAAACCAAATCATTTACACGTTCTTTGACGCTTAATTTAGGATTCCAAAAAGGAAGGTTTTTATAATCTTGTGCTTCAATGTTTGTATTCATGTTGGACATACAAAATACTATTAAGGTTATGAAAAAAATTTTTGTGCGAACGGATTTATTTGTTCCCATCTTAATTATTCCGGTAAATTTAAAATGCAATTGTATAATTACTTTTTTGTTCCGTTTAGAAGATTATTCACCGCATTAGTAGTTCCGCTACGGAAGGAACATTAATTGTTAGACAACCGCAGTATTTCCGCACCTGCAAGCAAAACTGTACCAATCCCATGTACATCATTCAAAGGTGTTGGACGATTATAATAAAATTCCAAATTGTCACCGACTCCCGTTCCGGTACAAACACCTTCAACCTTTCCATCCGCTCTTATTTTAGTCATCACACCTTCCCAGCCTCGTTGAGCAACAGAGGCATAATCTTTTTCTATATACCCTTTTTCAACCGCTCTGGCTATTGTATAAGAAAACATTGCAGAACAAGAAGTCTCAAGAAAGGAATCATTTTTATCCAGTAGTTGATGCCACAAACCGCTTTTGTCCTGGTATTGAATGATACCGTCAATATGACGTCGAAGCAGTTTTAACAATTCTTCGCGTTGCGGAAAGTTTTCCGGCAGCCGGTCAAGTAAATCTACTTGAGCAACTAATGCCCATCCGTTCGCTCGCCCCCAAAAAGCAACTCCAGGTTTCTTAGTATCCGAATACCAACAATGATACATCAATCCTTTGTCTGTATTGAAAAGATATTTATTGAAATTTATAACTTGCTTTGCAGCATCGTTAAAATATTTCAGATCGCCAGTTAACTCGCCCATCCTTGAAAGAAATGAAATACTCATATAAAGGTCGTCAGCCCAAAGCGTCCATTTAACAGGAAAAGTTCTTACGAGTGTATCGTCTTCCATTCTCCCTTGCTTATTGAGGACATAATCGGCAGCACTATCTATATAGTCTCTATAAATCTGCTTTGGATTGTTTTTGTAAACTTCTATTAAACTTCCACCCATTGCGCCGTAATCGTCCAGTTCCTGCATTATAATATGCTGCCCAAACGTATAACTCCACTTATCTTCGTTATTATATTTGTCTTTAAAATATTTGTAATACTCAAAATTGAATTCGATATTCTTTGCAGCAAACTCAGAGTATTCGGGTTTGTTCAAAACATCTCCCAGTTTTATCATCGATATGCCTAACACACCATTCCAATAACGCCAGTCGTTATACGGACTTTTAATACGAAGCATTGAATTTGGCGGTGCTTCACCCGGATCGTTGTAAAGATTACCGCCTTGTCGATCAATAAATTGAAAAGTAGCGTCTTTGAGTACACCGTCGGCAATCGCTTCAACCTTTTCCTTAGTTTCAGTTATGCTTTCAGTAACAATCGATGCCGAGCAAAATTGCAATTCGAATAAAGCTAAAAAGATAATAGAAAGAGAAATCATTTATCTAAACTATTTTTTTGTAAATAAATTTCATTTATAAACTTCGTCGTCACCGCTATATTGAAACCAATCAAAATATGCATTATTGTTCGATTGTTTCCCGAGTGAAGTTGCGTACAAAGCGTACATGCAGCCGACAAAACCCCCGGCAACTCTTGTGCTTAGAAATGTTCCGTCAACATTGTCCTTTAACAATTTCCAGTTATCGGGATTAAACGAATATAGAAAAGAATATTTTCCACCTTGAGATTCTATTTTGAAATAGAGCTCTTTATTTGCCTGTGACGCATCTAATTTTTCAGATTTAAGAAGTGTAGACCTGAGAAATTTGAAACTGCGTCAGTCTTACCGTGTTATTCCGGAAGAAACATATTATCGTGGAAGAACTGGCCATCGTTACATAAAATTGCCGCTAACCGACAGAGCGGGTGGGGGAAT
>CAZRIQ010000124.1:0-6484 GCA_964600175.1 uncultured Melioribacter sp.
TTCGCCGCTTCCTCACTAGCTATTGCAGCACAGTACGGATTTCCTTCTTCTTTAATTTTCAGAACAGACATAGCAGTATCGACAAAATATTCTATGGTTGCGTTTGGTAAGTTCTGTAAAAACTTACTGCATTGTGTTGCCGCCTGGTGATGCGCATATACTTTTTTAATCTTTGAAAACGGGACCTCTTTTGTAGCAGACAAACAATGCTTCACTTGAAACTTCTCTTCCCCAACAATTGACAACGTAGTATGAAGCAGTGCATCATAAACTTCATTTATACCACCGCTGGTAGTGTTTTCGATCGGTAATACTGCAAAATCAGCTTCCCCTTTTTCACATACGTCAACAGCTTCCTCAAACCTATCCCGTGTTAAAAAGATCAACTCGTGTTTAGATTGCGAGAAAAATTTCTTCGTTGCCAAATAACTATATGATCCTTCAATTCCTTGAATTGCAATCGTAATTCTTTTCTTATCGGCTTGATTCAATATGCCTTGAACATAATTCTGCTGCATTCTTACAGAATCTTCAATTATATCGTAAAAAATTTTGTTCAGGAAATGAGAATCCAAGCCAAATTTCTTTCCGGCCTTAACAATTTTTTCAAGCAGTTCTGCTTCTCTTTTTTGATCTCGGATCGGGGAATTCTTTGTTTCTTTAGCTTTTATAACATCTTGGCTTATGCTTCTTCGTTCAGCCAACAATTCGATTATAGTTTCATCGACTTTATTGATTCTTTCTCTCAGGTTATTAAGATCGGTATTTTTCTTAGCAGCCATAATTCTATTATTTTTTTATTGAAATTGGGAGATGAAACTAAAAAAAAATCCAATTAAAAAACGAATATTCTGAGGTATGATTTTTGTGAAAACTAAATAAATTGACAAAAAGGTATTATAAACTTAATTTTGAATTGGACGAATAAATCTTGTTCAATTTATGCGATTTTTCACCCGGAGGTGAAAATATCAAAGCAATCCTGAAAAGATTTTTAAAAACAACTAATGCTACAACAACAGCAATAATCGGTTTTACATCGACAAAAATAAAAGCCGTCGAACATACTGTCGTGAATGAATGTAAGAATGATTACTCGAATAAATTCCCCATCGACGCTAAAGTTCAATGCATGCGCAGTGATCATCCGGCATTTTACTGGATGAAGCACACGGTAAATTCAAATGTGAAAATTGTCATAAAGAAAAAACGTATATTAACCCGGTTTGTAATGATTGTCATGATGATAAAAGTTTCCCGAACCAAGTTCCGGGCAAAAGAACTAACGTAAAAGATTAGCTATGTTCAGAAAGATCGGTCTTAAATTAATCTTTATTGTAGGTGTAACTTCGATAGTAATTATCGGGGGCTACACTTACTTTAATTTAAAAACCGAGACTAATGTTCTGCTTGGCGAAGTTGAAAGACATGCTTTCGAATTAAGCGAAACAATTAAAAACAGTACCCGCCACGGTATGATGCTGAACCAGCGCGAAATAACCCACGACATCATTAATACGATCGGGAAAGATCCGACAATTTACGCACTTAGAGTATTTAATAAAGACGGAGAAATTATTTACTCAAATAGACACGAAGATATAGGCAAAATGCTGGACAAGTATGGAGAAAGCTGCTATGCATGTCACGCTGCAAACAAACCGCTTGAAAAATTAGCAATTACGGATAGAACAAGAATCTACAGGGCACATCCGGATTCATCAAGAATATTGGGTGTAATAAATCCCATATATAATGAGAAATCATGTTATGAAGCTGATTGTCATGCCCACCCTGCTTCAGCAAAAGTATTAGGTGTACTCGATGTTTCAATCTACTTAAAAGATGTGGACCAACAAATACACGACAACGAAATACAAGGATTAATATTTGCACTGCTATCGATAAGTGCAATCGGTTTTATAATTGGCTTCTTTGTCAAACGCTGGGTTGATCATCCCGTTAAAGATATTGTCAAAGCAACCGAACAAATTGGAATCGGCAATTTGAATTATTCAATCAAAAAATTCGGGAACGATGAATTGGGAACTCTTGCGCAGTCATTCAACAATATGACGCAAAAACTTAAAGATATGCAGATGCAGGTCTTCCAATCGGAAAAGATGGCTTCATTGGGTCAGCTTGCAGCAGGCGTTGCTCACGAAATCAATAACCCCCTTACCGGTGTTTTAACTTACAGCAGTTACCTTTTGAAACGAGCAAAAGATAATCCCGAAACTCAAGAGGATTTGAATGTAATTGTACGAGAGACAATGCGCAGCAGGGAAATTGTAAAAGGATTGTTGGATTTTGCACGTCAATCGACTCCTAAGAAGAGCAGTGTAAACATCAACGAAATAATAGAACGCTCTTTAAACGTGGTAAATAACCAATTAAAACTGAACAAAGTAGTTATTGAAAAAGAATTTGATGACGATCTTCCGCAAATAACAGCAGATGCAAATCAAATGCAGCAGGTATTTATTAACTTGTTTGTTAACGCAAGCGATGCAATAGACAAAGATGGCGGGAAAATCTTAATAAAAACATCTCAAATAAGTTTGGCGCCCGAAGGTGTAATTCATATAAAAAACGCCGTATGCGAAAAGAGTCATAGTTTAATCGACACTGAACACAAAATTGAAGGGATTCCTTCTATAAAATTGAAAATAAAAACCGGCAGTAGCGAAGGATTTGTTCATATCGATCCCATTTACGGAAGACATAAAAATTACTACGGGATTAAAATTGACAAAGAAAAGCCGTTGAACATTGTTTGCCCCGTATGCGAAATTCCGCTCTTAGATAAAAATGAAAAGTGTCCCGAGTGCGGCGGTCCGGTCTATAAGATAAAAATTCCGAACCAGGGTTATTTGCGAGGATGTGCACAATTCAACGACGAATGGCAAAAGTGGGATATAATGGATATGAACGGAAAGAAAAAATTTATTGAAATCAAAGTTCAGGATAACGGCTGTGGCATCCCTAAAGAGAATCTCAATAAGATTTTCGAACCGTTCTTTTCAACAAAAGGACAAAAAGGAACGGGTTTGGGATTATCGGTAATCTGGGGAATAATAGATAATCACAACGGTACAATAAATGTTGAAAGCGAAGTTGGGAAAGGAACTTCGTTCATTATAAGACTCCCTTTGACATAGGATTCAATACATTGAAAGAAGAATACGATATATTAGTTATTGATGATGAGCAGGTGATAATAGATTCTATTGTTAAAATTGCCGCGATGGAAGGATTCTTGGCAATGGGAGAATTAAATGCAGCTACCGCTTTAGAAAGACTTCAGAAGAGTAAATTCAAACTTATTATTTGCGACATAATGATGCCTGAAATGGACGGTTTCCAATTCATTACGGAGATAGAAAAACGCAAACTCGATATCCCCATCATAATGACTACTGGCTACACAACAGTTGAAAATGCGGTTCAGTCGCTATATCAAGGAGCAATAGGGTTTATACCAAAACCATTTACGACGGATGAACTAACAAGCATCATTTACAGGGGATTGCATTACTGGGAGTTGTTGAAATCCGGTTCAAAACAAAAAAGCGGATTCGTATACGTAACATGTCCGGCAAAGTATTTCAGACTCGGTTATTCCGCATGGATGAACATCGATTATGACGGATCGGTTCTTATCGGCGCAACCGATCTTTACATAAAAACCATAGGATCGATAAAGAAAATTAACTTGTTGAATACGGATGATCAGATAGTCCAAGGTCAAGTATGCGCCAGATTTGAGACTGAAGAAAATTTTACACACCACTTGTTATCACCGCTCAGCGGAAAAATAATTTCGGTAAATGAAAAATTGACAGATAACCTCTCGCTAGCGGAAAAGGATCCTTATTTCGAAGGATGGCTGTACCGGCTAATCCCAGGTGAATATGAATACGAAATTAAAAAACTGATACCGTGCAGTTCCGATAGGATTTAGATAAGATAAAAATAAGCCGAGAGCTTACGAATAAGCCGTAGTTTATAAATATAGATTAGTTTAACATAAGGAGATAAAAGATGCCTCTTTTCATTCTTGCATTAATAGTTTTTATTCTTGCGGACGTCATTATAAGATTTGTGATAAAAAATGTTCAAGCCAAAAAGGTTCGCAAGGAAAGAGCTGCTATTCTCGAAGATAGCCTTAAAATAGATTTCAGCAAAGAAGCGGTATCTTTGAAACGAGCTGAAGTTGTAAATCCAAAAGCAAAAATACTTTGCGTGGACGACGAAAATGTAATATTAGATAGTTTTAGAAAAATTCTTGTGCTGGAAGGTTTTTCTATTGACACGGTTAATTCGGGCCCCGAAGCAGTTAACCTTATCAAATCACATCATTACGATTTTGTTTTTACCGATTTGAAAATGCCGGAAATGGACGGTGTTGAAGTAACAAAACTGGTAAAAAGTCTCAGACCGGATATCGATGTAATAATCATTACCGGTTATGCAGCTGTTGAAACAGCAGTAGAATGTATGAAATACGGTGCGATGGACTATGTTCAAAAACCATTTACGGAAGATGAACTTTTAGATTTCACAAACAAATCGCTAATAAAACGACAGGATAAGATTAACAAACAGCTCAAACCAAGAGTTCATATTGCACATCTTTCCGAAACAGAAAAGCTGAGCAAAGGTGAATTTTCAATTCCCGGCGGTGTATTCATTTCTGATAATCATACTTGGGTAGCTATTTCGCAGGACGGAGCTGTTAGGATTGGTATCGACGACTTTGCAAAAAAATTAATCGGCGAGATTGATGATATTGAATTTCCCAATCTGGGAATGAAAATTGCAAAAGGTCAGCCGCTCTTCAGTATCAAACAAAATAAAAAGAGAATTACCTTCAATTCCCCGTTAAGCGGACATGTAGCAAAACTTAATCACGACCTTTCGGAAGATCTTTCGGCAATAAATTTTACATCGTATGAAAAAAATTGGATTTGCTCAATCGATGCGGAAAAACTCGATACCGAATTACAGAATTTGAAGATTGGAAAATCGGCAGTAACGTTTTACCAAGACGAAATTGATTCCTATTCAAAATTCATTAAAGAACATTTGAAAATTGAAAAAGAACAGACGGACTTTGAAGAACTATTCGTAGCCCAGCTTCAAAAACTAAACGAAAAAGAGTGGTACCTGGTTGTTTCAAAATTTTTTAGAAAGGACTGAAAGTCGTCTTTAGTTGGAAAGCATGATCAGTAATCAATATTAGAAATTGAAATTCAATTTTTATATGAATCAAATAATTTGTTGCTAGTTCGAATATCAAATGAATATTCTCACAAACAGTAAAAAAATATGCGAATTATGGTGAAATTCTCAAAAAACATATTGAATATTCTGTCTTTTAATCCAAATTCCAATGATTCTTTGAGCACGGTTTTTGCCGTTATTTTGCGTTCAATGAATGTAATCAGGACTCGATGAAAAAATACGCGATAATTTTTCTGGGCTTTCTTTTAATTACAAACATTCCTCTTTTCTCTCAAAGTGAAGATGATCAAGTTTGTTTAGATTGCCACGGTGACAAAACTTTCACCACGGAACGCAACGGTAAAGAAGTTTCGCTTTTTGTAAACGGAAAAACATTCGCCGGTTCCATACATGAAGATATCAGCTGTACAGGCTGTCATTCAGACGTAGACCCGGATAACTTACCCCACAAAGAAAATTTAGAGAAAGTCGATTGTTCGGTTTGCCACGATAACGAATCGGAACATTACAAAAAAAGTCTCCACGGACAAGCAGCAGAAAAAGGAACATACTTAGCACCGACGTGTATCAACTGTCACGGCAAACATGATATCCTTTCTTCAAAAAACCCAAAGTCGAGAACCTACGTGATGAATATTCCCTCTTTGTGCGGAAGTTGTCATAAAGAAGGAACGCAGGTTTCAAAACTAAAATTCATAACGGAAAAACATATTCTTGAGGATTACGAAGAATCGATTCACGGCGACGGATTGTTTAAACGAGGTTTGATTGTAACAGCAGTCTGCACAAGCTGTCATACTTCTCACGACATTTTAGCTCCGCAGGATCCTAATTCAACAATAAATAGAAATAATGTTACAAAGACCTGTACACAATGCCATAGACAAATTGAACAGGTACATCAAAAAGTAATTCGCGGAGAACTTTGGGAAAAAGAACCGCATAAAATTCCCGTTTGTATCGACTGTCATCAGCCGCACAAAGTAAGAAAAGTTTTTTACGACGATAGTTTCCCGGATGATATGTGCATGAAATGTCACAACAATAAAAACCTTTACGAAATGAAAGACGGGAAAAAGATTTCACTCTATGTAGACATAAACAAATTCAGAGAATCTGCTCACGCAACAAATTCATGTATTAAGTGTCACGTAAATATCAGTAAATCAAAAAATATTGCTGGAGACAAAAATAA
This sequence comes from uncultured Melioribacter sp., assembly GCA_964600175.1. GTDB lineage: Bacteria > Bacteroidota > Ignavibacteria > Ignavibacteriales > Melioribacteraceae > Pyranulibacter. The sequence goes on from CAZRIQ010000124.1 coordinate 6,443, forward strand.
AATTAAGCAAAAAGCGAAAGAAGACATGAGGCGCTTAATAGT
>CAZRIQ010000125.1:0-6483 GCA_964600175.1 uncultured Melioribacter sp.
ATTTTTTTTTAATTCCGGTAATATTACGGTGAGTTCTTTATTCTCTGTAAAGACTTTCGAAAAATATTTACAGAAATCTTCTTCACCGATTTTATTTTCCGTCCATTTCATCATGATAGAAAGAAACTTTTCAGTTGTTAAAGCTGACTTTTCATAATCACTATGGATATAATAATTCTCTCTATAAAGGTTGGAGAACCTATCGCCCAAACCTTTATCAATCTCGTTAAATCTCTTGATGACAATAGAGTAATCAAAAGGCAGTAAGACATTGCCTAGGTCAAAAACGATTACGGAAATTTGGTCCATTGAGAAATCCCCGAAAATTCTATTTGAAATATATTCTTATTCCGGCAAGAAATAAAAAAGCCGCAGTTGAAATTACTGCGGCTTTATTCAACTTAATTGAAATGCTATTTCACTTCAAACAGATCGTCTTTTAGCCCTGTATTCACTTCGATTGAATCTACTGTCAGATCAATTGTATTGGGACCGACATTTTGTATTATCTTGTAAGGATACTTAACACCCTGCATGTCTTTGTAATCATCAAAATCAATGGTTTGTGTAAAATTTCCCTGCGGAGTTTCGACATTGCTGATTTCTCTAATCAAATATCCCGTATCGGTATCAAAGTACCTCGTTGTTTTGTCGCCGTCGGGGTCTGTGAATACAACTTTATATGCATCTTTCCCATTGACAGTTTCCATGCCGGTTAATTCCATTTTTACATTCATTTTATCAAGATTTAGGAACCAATGAAGCGAGGATTGCGCCTTCATCTTTTTTACCTGTTCGGGCGTCATTTCGGTTTCCTGACCCATACCGGACACTTTACCTTTCTCCCCGTCAAAAACTGTTTCCTGTTTGAATACACCAGCATCCAAAACCTGGTGCAGCTTGTTCGGTACTTTCTGTTCTATTGTTATTGTTAAATTCATTCCCTGCACGGTTCCGCTCAACTTCATTACTTTGTCTTGAACTTTCTCAACATTTTCCTTTCCGCCAATTGCTGTAATATATTTTTCCAAAACTGTTTCGGATGTAACACCCTCTGGAATTTTCTTGAGTGAAGGATCGTATTCATTTCCGTAGATATCATAATAACTTACTTTCCCACTGAGTGAAAATTTCTTCAGCCCGTCGGCAATTTCATCTCCGTTTCCAACAACCAAAACGTAACAATTACTCGGTTTGATGTATTTCTTGGCAACCGAACTAACTTCATCAACGGTAACCGAATCGAGATTCTTTAAATAATTTTTGTAATAATCCTGCGGTAAGTTATAACGAGCGATATTGATTGCAAAGTTCGCAATAGTCTGCGGGCTTTCCAGCGAACGCGCAAAACTTCCGGTCATGTAATTCTTTGTCGACTGCAGTTCTTCATCAGTTACTTTTGTGTTTCTCATTTTTCTCAGTTCATTAAAGATTTCCGTAATCGCGCTGTCGGTGACAGCATTTCTAACTGTTGTTTTTACATGAAAACTACCCACATACTTATCCGACGTTATTGCCGAACCGGCTCCGTAAGTGTAGGCATGAACTTCTCTTAGATTGTGATTTATCCTAGACAAAAATGAACCGCCGAGTATAGTATTCATTATAGAAGCGGGAATTACATCCTCACCCCCTTTCGGCAAATTGATCGGGTAACCGACAGAAACAACCGATTGAACAGCGTTAGAACGGTCTACCAAATCAACTTTATTAATTAGCGGCGGCTTGGGCATAGGAAATGTATTTGTCGGGACGTCTGCTTTCTTCCATCCTCCGAAATACTTCCCGGCAAGTTTCTGCGCTTCTGCTTTACTGATATCCCCTACAATCGCCAGGTAAGAAATATTCGGTTTGAAATAAGTTTTGTAATAATTCTTACACATATCGAGGGTAATTTTATTTACTGTAGCCTCGGTTTCCATATCACCATAAGGATGATCCTTGCCAAAATAGAGCAAGTCTCTTACCCTCGCTTCAACAGCATCGGGTGCGTCTTTTTCCGCTGCAAGATCCGAGAGCATCTGCTTTTTGATTTTATCCAATTCATCCTGCTTGAAGTTCGTATTAATAACGATGTCGGACATTAGATCAAGCAACTTGTTTACGTGTTTTTTCAGTGAGACTGCGTAGACTCCGGTAGAAGATGTGCTAAGTGTCGCACCGATGAAATCAACCGCAGAATCGATTTGATCTTTATCCCTTATCTTTGTTCCGGTTCTCAGTAAGTTTCCTGCGGCTTCAACGTAACCGGCACTATCGCTCTCAAGAATAGGATCCCGATCTACCACAAGGTCAAACGCTACACGCGGAATTTTATGATTTTCAACCACGAAGACTTTCAAACCGTTCTTCAAAGTGAAGCTGTCGTACTTGCCGAGTTTTATTTCAGGCGCCGGACCGGGTTTAGGCTTTACACTCCGGTCAACCTGGGCAAAGCCAATGCTCGTGACAAATAACAAAAGTATTACTAAAATTTTGTTTTTCATTTCAAACTTCTCCGTTGTTTTTATTTATCTAAAACTTACTTTTTCCCCTGAGCTGATTTTGGAAGATAGTAAAGCACAACTCTGTTGTCTTTAGTTAAATATTTATCTGCAACTCTCTTAATATCTTCCCTCGTGACCATCAAGTATTTTTGAATTTCCGTATTAATAAGATTCGTATTCCCGAAAAACATATAATAGTTAGCAAGACTTCCGGCAATACCAAGATCGGTACTGTTGGAAGTTACAAAATCATTTTCGGTCTGGTTCTGGAGTTTTTGAAATTCATTTTTCGAAATCAGTTCATTCTTAACTTTATCGAGTTCAGCTTGCATTGCTTTTTCAAGCTCATCGGCAGGAATGCCAACATTCGAAACGGCATAAGCAATGAACAACCCGGGATCCTCCAAAGCGTAGTTTAAAGAACCTGCAAACACGGCTTTCTGCTGTTTATCTACCAGCGACTTGTAAAGTCTTGAACTTTGACCTTTAGCCAAAATCGTATTCAGCATTTCGAGTGCATAATAATCGGGAGTTCCTTGAGCGGGAATTCGATAAGCTTGAACTACGAGCGGAAGTTGAATATTGTCGTAAACTGTGTCTCTAACTTCGCCGCCCAACGGAGGTTCAACTATATCCGGTCTTTTAATTTCATACTTCCCTCTCGGAATACCGGCAAAATATTTGGCAATCTCTTCTTTGGCTTTATCTATATCGATATCGCCTGCAATCGACAGTACTGCATTCTGAGGCACATAATAGTGTTTGTAAAAATCCATAAACTCACCGAGCGTTGCTTTATCGATATACTGAGCCGAGCCGATGGGTGTCCAATGATACGGATGTACCTTAAATGCGTGGGCAAAAATTTGTTCCTGCAAAGTTCCGTACGGCTGATTATCGAGTCTCTGTTTTCTTTCTTCTTTAACAACTTTCCTTTGGGTTTCAACGCCAATCGAATCGATTTTAAGATGCATCATCCTTTCGGATTCCATCCACAAGCCGAGTTCCAATTGGTTGGAAGGTAAAATTTGGTAATAAAAAGTCTCATCGAATGACGTACTGGCATTATTCTGTCCGCCGGCATCCTCGGAAAGTTTATCAAACTCGCCCCTTTTTATATACTTAGAGCCTTCAAACATCAAGTGTTCAAAGAAGTGTGCGAAACCGGTGCGGTTAGGTTCTTCATTTTTCGAGCCGACATGATAAGTAACGGTTATCGCTACAATCGGCGTCGAATCGTCCTCATGTAAAATGACATGCAGACCGTTATCCAGGTTGTATTCAGCAAAGTCGATTTTACGCGTCTGCGCATTAACAAATGAGAAACAAATAACTAATAATAAAAGAATTTTTAGTTTCATTACGGATACCTTTTAATTAGTTCACTTCTAAATTTATGCATGGATTAATTTGTACGTGAAAAATACATAAAAATGGTTTTAATATGCCGGTCATAAAAGAAAATATAGTGCTCAATTTAGCGGGTCTTCCGGCGTGTTCATGAAAAATATCAATCATTTATTATTTGCAATATTTTGACGGCGAGGGAATTACTTTTGTTCATTCCGGAAAATTAAGTAGGAATAAGTATCTTTTTTTTATTGGATTATTTTTGTAATAATGCGCAACTTAATTCAAAGTATAATTTAGGATTGATGAATAGAAGCACTTTTACTCTTTTACTTTTCGGAGTTATCTGTTATTTATCAGCATTGAATTGCGTCTTCGCAAAATACAGATTATCCGTCTCCGGGCCTGAAGTAGATGCGGCGGGCGATGTCCATAATTTCCATAAAACAGCTGTACCAGATATTAAATATAATATCGAACCTTACCAATTCTATAACGCTTTTAGGTTAAAGGTTACGCTGGAATTTACAGGCGACAAATCCGGCGAGACAAAAATTTTGCTACCCGACAGGTACGGCGGATTAAATCACCTAAAGGGAATAAATCTATTAAAGTCCCTTTCACAAGATACTTTCATTAAGGATACGGATAAACCGGAAGAAAAACTTGTACAATATCCGCCCAATTCAAAAGTTGTTTTAACTTACCAGGTGGAGGAATCACGCATCGGTGCGATTTCAAAAGATAATGTTTACCATGCCGTAATCAACAAATACTACTTTACATTTTTGGGTGAAACATTTTTTATTATCCCGCTATGGAGCTGGGATCAAGAGTATAATTTCCACATCAATTGGAATAACATACCGTCAGACTGGACAATAGCCAACAGTTTCGGTGCAAATCAAAAATCGCAGGACGTTACAATAGCTCTCGGCAAATTCAGAAAAACGATTTTTACCGGCGGGGATTTCAGAATTATTCAATGTACTGTAAACAACAACCCGGTTTATATTTCGATTCGCGGCAACTGGAAATTCGGCGATGCGGACATTGCAAACACCATCCAGGAAATAATAAAAGCTCAACGGAATTTTTGGCAGGATAACGACTTTCCGTATTATTTCGCAACAATTTGTCCAATTGAAGGCTACGATGATTATATCGGCGTAAAAAGAATCAACTCATTTGGAATCTATCTTACATCGAATGTAAATATAAATTTTACCGTAAAGTCCGTACTGTCTTTTGAAATACTTCAAACATGGATCTGGGAAAAGTTCAAATATGCTTCGCCCGAAGAATTAGACTACTGGTTTTCAATGGGATTCTCAAGTTACTATGCGCGTTTATTGCTTCTTAGGGCGGGAATGATAAGTATTAAAGATTACGTAGACGATTACAACAAAGTTCTCGAAAATTATTTCACCTCTTCGGCAAGGAATGAAAAGAACGAAAAAGTAGTGAGTTCCTACTGGACGGATATGGATATTCACGATCTGCAATTTCTGCGGGGCGATATAATTGCTCATAATCTCAATGCCGCAATCATCAAAAGTTCGACGGGTGAAAAATGCCTCGATAATTTTATACTCGATATTTCCAACCGCTGCGAGAATGAAGACTTAACTATCTCAAACGGTAGCTTGAGCGCTTTAATTAGATTTTATGCGGGCGACAAAGCTTTATCGGACATTATGAAAACTTTGAATACGGGTATGGATTTGAAGGTAAACCCCGATGCTCTCGGATCATGTTTCAAAATTGAGGTTGATTCCTACAGAAGATTCTGGCTCATTGGCGAAAAATATAACGTGCCTTATTATGTACCGAAAACCGGAAGTATATCTTCAATAGACAACTCATGCTTTGATCAACTAGGCATGAAATAGAAAATTGCCGTGCTGCCGGAAAAACTTTTCTTTTACTTCAACTTACCCAACAAATATATTACAAGCTGATCAGCCGGGATTCTGATCTGGTCCATCGAATCCCTATCCCGCACCGTTACTGTTTGATCCTGCAAAGTCTGTGTATCAATTGTAACACAAAATGGTGTCCCGGCTTCGTCCATCCTCCTGTAACGTCTTCCTACCGCACCTTTATCATCATAAAAAACCTTTAAGAATGGTCTCAAATCAGATTCAATTTTCTTTGCTACTTCCGGCATACCGTCTTTATTTACTAGTGGGAAGACTGCTGCTTTAATAGGTGCCAGCTTAGGATGAAATCTCAAAACGCTTCTCATTTCGCCGCGGACTTCTTCTTCGTAGTATGCATCAACAAAGAAAGCCATAAACGACCGGCTCGCGCCTGCAGAAGTTTCTATTATATAAGGAATGAATTTCTCTTTCGTTTCGTCGTCGAAATATAACTGAGATTTGCCGGAATACTCTTGATGACGGTTCAAATCGAAATCCGTCCTGTTGTGAATTCCTTCGATTTCTCCCCAGCCAAACGGGAACTCATATTCAATATCGGTAGCTTCTTTTGCGTAGTGAGCCAACTTATCCGCTGGATGATCATGAAAGCGTAATTTTTCCGGCGTCATACCAAGAGACTTGAACCAGTCAATTCTTCTCTCTTTCCACTCGTCGTAATTTTGTTTGTCCATTCCGGGTTTTACAAAGTACTGCATTTCCATCTG
>CAZRIQ010000126.1:0-6466 GCA_964600175.1 uncultured Melioribacter sp.
GTTCACTCCAAATATGTTTTTTATGTTTGCTTCAGTCAATACAGATTTTATGTCACCATCGATTATAATTTCCCCTTTATCCATCAGAATGCCTCTTTTGGAATAATGTCCGATCAGATTTAGATCGTGGGAAACCGCGAGAATAGTAAGGTTTTCTTCATCGTTCAACTTTTTAAGAAGGTTAAAGATCGCTATCTGATGTTTAATATCAAGATGCGCGTTCGGTTCATCAAGCAAAATTATCTCAGGTTCTTTTACGAATGCCCTGGCAATCAACACACGTTGAAGTTCACCTCCGGATAACTCGTTTATACCTTTATTCCTGAGATGATATATCTCCATCAGTTCCAGAGATTTCTTTACTATCTCTCTATCGTGTTGTTTTTCGAAACCGAAAAAGTTTAGATGAGGTGTTCTCCCCATCATAACTATTTCATAAACCGAGTAAGGGTAAATCGACGAAAAAGATTGCGGTACATAAGAGATGTTCTTCGCTATTTCTTCTTTCATTTCGGTATATGATTTACTGTTATACCTAATCTCTCCTTCCAGTGGACTCAATAGATTAGCTATCAATTTAATCAAAGTTGATTTTCCGCTTCCGTTGGGACCTATTAGAGTAGCAAATTCACCGGGATTGACCGAAAGGTTATCGACCTTCAAATTAAATCCGGAACCGTTAAGAGAATCCTTGTAGGAAAACCGCAGATTATTTATTTCTAATAGGATCACTGCCAAATATTTTCGTTATTAAAAAACTATGATTTTGAGGAAGTTAAAATAATCAAATTCTCGTTTTGATTTCTGAATTATACCGGATTGATAACAATTATCGGGTACGGATAAGCAAAAAAAAAGCGCCAAACGGCGCTTTCTTTTTTTTTATTGAAGTCTAAAGACAATCGGGATTGCAACCTGAACCTTTACTGCTTTACCTCTTTGTCTGCCGGGTTTAAATCTCGTTCTCATAACAGCGTCGACTGCAGCTTCATCGCATCCGGCTCCAATACCCTTTATAACTTCTGCTTTCACCACATTTCCGTTCTCGTCGACAAAAGCTTTAATAAATACCTTACCCTGAACGCCGGCTCTTTTTGCAATTTCCGGGTAAACAATTTTATCTTGAATTGCCTGAATTCCGCCGATCGGTTCCGGTTGTTCTTCAACTGCAACAAAGAATACCGGTTCGTCATCGGTTTTTTCTTCTTTTGGAGGAGGAGGCGGAGCGGATACCTGTTGATTAACATCAAGTTCCGATGTACTAATTTCTATATCATCAAGTACATCATCGGACGGCGCTTCAATAGGAATCGGCGGTTTTGGAGGAGGAGGAGGTGCACTTTCCTGTTTTGTATGGATAATATCCTCAACATTTACAAGTTCTTGAGCAGATTCAAGCTGGGCAGTTGATTTGTGGAACTTTGGAAAATACTTAAATGCCACAATTAAAAACGCCAGGGAGATAATTAAACTTATCTCGAACATCCTTTTGTACTTTAACTTTAGATCAACTTTTGGGTTTTTTCTTAAAGCCACTGTTTCCTCCTAATATCGCTTACAGGCGTTGCTAACTTAAAAAATGATTTATGTTTTGTCAATGTACTTTTATCTTTTTTACAAACCCATTTTTTCTATGTTCCAACTACTTTCGATGCAATTATTCAGGGACGACAATTCGTATGTTTTTTATGAAAAAATAGACCAATGAAACTGCTAAAAGAATCCCCAAAAAGTCCGCTGTCCAATCCAAAGCGTCGCAATACCTTCCGGGAACAAAGAGCTGATGAAGTTCATCTACCAGCGCGTATAAAGCCATAAAAACAATAGTATAAATAAATGACAGCCTGGACCATTTTACATTCTTCTCTTGAAAATACAGAGCCAGATTGAATATAAAAGCCAGGATAAAATAAGCTGTAAAGTGTTCAATTTTATCGTTCAACTTAAAAATCTTGGGCAGAACATCTCCAGGTATACTTGTCCCTATAAACAACAAACCCCAATAAATTGCAAGTGGGAGATAAATTAAAATTACCCTTCGCTCTTTAAGCGTCCTGTACAAACGAGTCCCTAATGAATTTGATTGCATGCGGTATATTATCCAAAATTTCTAAAGCTGTTATTCCCAATTCGGTTTTTTGTTCCAACAATAAATCCGCTGAAAGACTGTGTAAGTAGACAGCCGAAATCAAAGCATCTTCAAAATTTTCCGACTGAGCAAGGAACCCGGCAATCATGCCGGTAAGTACATCTCCGGTCCCGAATTTTGCCATACCGGGATTTCCGGCAGAATTAATCAGTGCTTCCCCGGCAGGTGTGAATATTATAGTAGGCGCACCTTTTAGTACGAGATAACATCCATATTCAGCAGAGAAAGTTTTACCAATCTGTAATTGTTCTTTCTTTAATTTGTTAAGCTCAATCCCCAACATATCTGCAAATTCTTTTTGATGCGGAGTCAACACCTTCCCTTTCAACACAATTTCTTTATAATTGTTGTTTCCAAGAGCAAAAACCGCATCAGCATCAATTACAAATGTTTTATTCTTATTTTCTTTCAGGATATGTAAAACGGTTTCTACTGTTTCATTAGTTCTTCCCAAACCGGGGCCGATTGCCGTTACATCAGACCATTCAATTTTCTCTTTGAACTGTTCGTAATTATCAGGACGCAAATATTCTTTCATATCATCTTCATAAGAGTATACGATCGCACTTTCCAATTTCTGCTGGGCTAAAGTTTTAATAGAATTCGGGAAAGCCAAAAAGCAAGCGCCGGCACCGGATTTCAACGCAGAGTTTGAAGTAAAAAATGCGGCACCGGGTAGCTTACCGGAACCCGCAATAACAAATACTTTCCCTGCGGAATATTTGTAATCATCCAATTCCCTCTGCGGTAAACCGAAGAAAGCATCTTCCGGCTCAATTAAATAATCGGAAACCTCATGCTCATCGAAAAACTTCTCGCCGATTCCTATACTGCCCTTTATCACTTCGCCGGAATATTTATATCCCTTAGAATAAAACAGACCGGTTTTTAACTCGGCAAGTGTTACTGTCATATCGGCATTAAAAATTGTTTCTCCCCAACCGAATTCCAAATCCAAACCCGTTGGAAGATCAACGGCTACTTTGTAACAATTAATCTCGTTGATTCTTGCAACAATGGATTTGTATGGTTCACTCAATTCGCCGCGCGAGCCAGTACCGAGCATAGCATCTAATATTAAAGTACAACTGTTTAACTCCGAAAGGTCCTTTACATTATCGTAAAAAATAATTTTGGATTCGGGATGTGAGCCCAACAAATTCGTCAATACCCGGAAATTGACTAAAGCGTCGCCTTTTAGTTCCTCTTCAGTTCCTAACGAAACAACAATAACACTGAAACCGTTATTTAAGAAATGACGCGCAACTGCAAATCCATCGCCGCCGTTGTTACCCTTGCCGCAAACGATACCTACAATTTTGGGCTCAAAAAATTCCCCAAATCCGGTAATCACGTTTTCGAAGATACTTCTCGCGGCATTTTCCATAAGAACAATGCCGGGTATTCCAAGAGAATCGATTGCAAAACTATCTGCCGCTCTAACCTGCTGGGCAGTATAAAGTGGTATCATTTTTCACCAAAGATTTTCTAATACACCGGAAAGATAAAAAAGAAAAAGTCTAATTTAAATTTATTAATGATTTAGTACCGATGTGATTAAGTTCAATAATGTATCAGGAAACAGTCCAAAAACCAAAACCAACAAACCGCTTATCACAACTGCAGAAAGACCAAGATTGCTGCTTGACAATTTAATCTCTTCCACGGGGTCTCTAAAATACATATAAACAACAACCCGAATATAGAAATAAACGCTGATCACACTCGATATAACTCCAACGATAGCAAGCCAGGTCAAGCCCCCTTCTATTGCACCGATGAACACATAATACTTTCCGAAGAAACCGGCTAAGGGAGGAATTCCTGCTAATGCGAACATGAAAAGAGACATAAACGCCGCAAGTACCGGACTCCTATTTCCCAATCCGGCATAAGAATTCAAACTAAGCTGGGAATCGTTTTCACCCTCTATGATAGAAATAATTCCGAATGCTCCAAGATTCATAAATGTGTATGCAGCAAGATAAAAGATTATACCCGATTCGCTTGCCAAATTTCCGGCTGCAAGTCCAATCGTCATATAACCGGCGTGTGCAATAGACGAGTAAGCCAGCATTCGTTTCAAATTGTCTTGCGAAATTGCTACAATGCTGCCATACAACATCGAAAGCGTAGCAATAACTGCAAAGTACGGTGTGAACTTGTTTAACACTTGCGAATTGAAAACTGCAGCTAAGATAATGATCAAAACACTAAACGCCGCCGTTTTGCCGGTAGTAGACATTAAGCCGGTAACGGTTGTTGCCGAGCCTTGATAAACATCCGGCACCCACATATGAAAGGGGAATGCTGCAATCTTAAAACTGAAGCCGATTAAAAGAAGAAGAAAACCGGTTACAAATAATGGATTGGTAATCAATGTACCAAACCTGCCGATTATATCGTCAATTTTTGTCGTTGCAGAAATACCATAAATCAGTGCTATTCCATAAACAATAAAACCGGTTGCGAATGCACCAAGCAGGAAGTATTTCATGGAAGCTTCGTTTGCAAAAAACTTTTTTCTATTGAATCCGGCAAGAACATAGAAACAAATTGACATCAATTCCAGTCCAAGAAATATCATCAGTATATCTTTGGCTCCCGCCATTACCATCATGCCGAGAACGGAAGATTGAACAAGAATATAATACTCGCCGTAATATGTCCCGTATTTCTTAATATAATCAATCGAACTAAGTACAACTAAAGCCGCTCCAACATTAAAAATGAAATTGAAAATTGCCGGTTTGCCCCCAACTGCAATCATCTCTCCGAACAAAGTATTCTGGGATTGAATATTCAGTATCGAATCCGCAGCGATTATTGCAAAAATCAGAATCGAAAACCAAGGGAGTATAGTTTCACTTTTCTTTGTGCTGATTTCAATAATGATAGATAGTACTATACCTACACCGAGGATTATAAACGGCATCAGCTGATATATTTCCGTTGTACTTTGATACATAATTACTCTAAAAATTTCTGAACTACTTAAGCAAATCGATTGTAAAAGACCCGACATGTTTCAAAATCGTGTCGGTTGATAACCTAGTCAAATCCAAAAACGTACTCGGATAAATACCGATCCAAACAATGAATATGAAAATTGGGATAAGAACAATTAATTCCCGCGTCGTCATATCCGTTAATTTATTTGGAAGTTCAGGATTTTTAACCTCACCGAAGACTACTCTCTGGTACATCCACAATAAATAAACTGCGGCAAAGATCACTCCTGATGCAGCGAATACGGTAAACCACCAGCTATTCAATACCGGCGACTTAAATGAGCCAAGCAAAATTAAAAACTCGCCGACGAATCCATTCAATCCCGGCAAACCAATTGACGAAAGTGACGCAATCATCAGAGCAACACAATAAACGGGGATCAACTTCGCAATGCCGCCGTAATAAGCAATATCTCTTTTGTGCGTTCTTTCATAAAGGATTCCAACCAAAAGGAATAACGCCCCGGTAGAAAGCCCGTGGTTAACCATTTGAATCACAGCCCCTTGCACCGCTTCCTGTGTCATTGCAAAAATTCCGAGTACAACAAAACCAAGATGAGCTACCGAAGAATAAGCAACAAGTTTCTTCATATCGGTTTGAACCATTGCAACCAAAGCACCGTAAATAATTCCTATTACAGCTAAAACAGAGACGTAAGGAGCAAAGTTAATTGCAGACTGCGGAAAAAGAGGCAGACAAAATCTCAAAATTCCGTAAGTACCCATCTTCAGCAAAACGCCGGCTAAAATTACAGAACCGGCCGTTGGTGCCTGTACGTGCGCATCCGGCAGCCATGTATGAAGCGGAAACAACGGAACTTTAATCGCAAAACTTAATAGGAATGCTAAGAACATCCATCTCTGAATTTCATGCGGAACTGTAGGACCGACTTTATACAAATCAAGTAAGTTGGTAGTGAACGAACCGAGCGGACCGGAAGCATAAACGGCAAGCCAGATTATTGCAACAAGCATCAGTAAGCTTCCGAACATTGTATAGATAAAGAACTTAACCGATGCATAAATTCTCTGTTCCCCGCCCCAAATACCGATTATGAAATACATCGGTATCAACATCGCTTCCCAGAAAATGTAGAACAAAAACATATCGAGGGACATGAAAACACCGATCATTCCGGTTTCAAGGAACAGCATCATAAAAGTGAACATCTTCACTTTCTTTTCAATTGCCTTCCAACTTGAGAGAAGCGTAAGCGGAGTAAGAAATGTCGTCAACAAAATAATTAACAACGAAATGCCGTCGATGCCGACAAAATAGCTGATGTTCAAACTCTTGATCCAAAGA
>CAZRIQ010000127.1:0-6434 GCA_964600175.1 uncultured Melioribacter sp.
GGATACCGTACAGGGTGAACTGCTCGAATGCCCGGACTGCGGAACCGAATTGGAAGTAGTCCAGGTTGATCCTCCGGTTCTTGCCGAAGCTCCAAAAGAAGAAGAAGATTGGGGTGAATAGTTGATACTTGTACTTGATTCTACTTTAAGGGAGGGTGAACAAACACCCGGTGTTTATTTCGATAAGCACATCAAACTTGCAATAGCAAATCTTTTAGACCAGGTAGGGGTAGATATTATTGAAGCCGGTCATCCCACGGTTACGCCCGAAATAAGAGATTCGGTCGAATCGATTGCGAAGAAAGGCTACAAAGCAATTATAGGTGCCCATTCCCGGTCGTTGAAGGGCGATGTCGATCTTGCGCTTGAATGCGGCGTCGGCTTCCTTGGAATTTTTTATTGCGTTTCCGAAGAAAGATTGTCGAATGTTTTTAAGAAAGATTTGGACAGTGCCATTCAGCAGATTACTGCTGTCATCAATTATGCAAAAACTCAGAAGCCAGATCTTCTAATTAGGTACACACCCGAAGATACGGTGCGGTCGCAGTTTGAAAATGTTGTTAATGCTGCTTCGGCAGCCGTTGAAGCCGGTGCCGATATAATCAGTGTCGCAGATACAACAGGATATATGGTGCCTGGGACAAAACGAAGTATGTACGATTATATTTCCCGGTTGAAAGATGAGTTGAATAAAAAGGGATTGACCCCAAAGATTGCCGTTCACTGCCACAACGATAGGGGATTTGCTTTAGCGAATGCATTGGATGCCTACCGGGCAGGCGCTGAAATTATAGATGCAGCCGTTCTCGGTCTGGGCGAAAGAGCCGGAATCGTTGATCTTTCACAACTGCTGGTTACTTTAACTGCTGACTTTAACGAAGGAAGATGGAACTTGTTGAAGTTGAATGAGCTTTACCAGCTTGTAAGTAAACATTCGGGGATTCCCATACCGGCTAATTATCCTATACTTGGTGAAAATGCTTTCACTCATTGTGCAGGTGTTCATACACATGCGGCTTCTATCAACCCGATGCACTATGAAAGTTTGAGTCCTGAACTTGTTGGACGGGAAAGACATTTTGCTTTAGATCATATGTCCGGTGTTGCATCGTTAAGATATGCCCTCAAACTCATTGAAGAAAGCGACCTTGAAGAAATTTTAATGCTGGATGTATTGAAAGAAGTAAAGTCGGTCGGACAAAGAGGAAGAACCGTCGACCTCGCCGAATTAAAACACATCGTTGATTCCTGCAAACACAATAAAACCTATAAGCAAGAGAGCAAGTAGTTTGCTCCTTCTTGGTTTCTCCATAGGAGTCCTTCGGACAAATATTTTTCGTAAATTGAAATAAAACTAGGAGAGATAAGAAAATGAAAATTGGATTGCTGCATTCTCTGATAAGAAAAGATGAGAAATTTCTGATCGATGAGTTCGAAAAAATGAAGAATGTTGAGCTTGTGATGGTAGACGACCGTAAAATTACCTTCAATATTTTGAAAGACCATTTTGATTTGGATGTTGTTGTGGAGAGATGCATCAACCACTCGCGTGCGCTGCATGCTCTAAAATTGTTCGAGACAGCAGGAATAAAATGTGTAAATACATCAAGTGTTGCCACTGTATGCGGCGATAAATTATTGACATCGGTTGCACTTAAGAATCACAACGTTCCGCAACCGGAAATTAGAATTGCCTTCACCGAGGAATCTGCTCTTGAGGCAATCGAAGATATGGGTTATCCTGTTGTATTAAAACCGGCAGTCGGTTCATGGGGAAGACTTCTATCTAAAATAAACGATAGGGATGCTGCGGAAGCTATATTGGAACACAAAACAGTTTTAGGTTCTTACCATCATTCTATTTTCTATATTCAAAAGTATGTTGAAAAGAAGGGGAAAGATATTAGAAGCTTTGTAATCGGCGACAAGTGCATCGCTGCAATTTATAGAACATCACCTCATTGGATTACTAACACTGCAAGAGGCGGCGTAGCAACGAATTGCCCGGTAACAGATGAGTTGAGTGATATCTCAGTTAAAGCGGCAAATGCCGTCGGCGGTGGAATTGTTGCAATCGATGTTTTCGAAACTGCCGAAGGTTTGATTGTCAATGAAGTCAATTATACTATGGAATATAAAAACAGTATAGCAACGACCGGTGTTAATATTCCCAAGTTGATGGCTGAGTATGTAATTAAAGTTGCAGAGGGTAAGTAATGGAAAAGGTAAAAGTCTCAATAGCCGGGGCTTCCGGGTATACAGGTGGTGAGCTGCTAAGACTGCTGTTGTTTCACCCTAATGTTGAAATTAAACAAGTGACGTCCGAAAGTTATACCGGCAAGTTTGTTTACAAAGTTCATCCAAACCTGAGAAAGAGTACGCAATTAAAATTCTCTTCTTTGAGCGAACTTGGAACCAGCGATCTTTTATTTTTATGTCTGCCTCACGGAAGCTCGATGAACCGGATTGGTGAATTCAAAAAGTTAGCCGGTAAAATTATTGATCTCAGCGGCGATTTTAGACTCAAGGATCCGAAGGATTATGATAAGTGGTATGGTCATCCGCATACTAACCCGAAATTGCTGAAAGACTTTGTTTACGGTATTCCCGAACTTCACCGCGATGAAATGAAGAAATCTAATTTCATTTCGAGTGCCGGCTGCAATGCAACTACTTCGATTCTCGGTATGTATCCTTTATATAAAAACGGCTTGGTCGAACTTGATAAAACAGTTATCGAAGTAAAAGTAGGATCAAGCGAAGGCGGAAACAAAGCTTCTGACTCGTCGCATCACCCTGAAAGAAGCGGATCGGTGCGTTCGTATATGCCGACGAAACATCGGCACACTGCTGAGATTTTGCAAGAGTTGAGTTTCGGGAAAAAGATTGACGTTCACATGTCTGCGACTTCAATTGATATGGTAAGAGGTATTCTTGCAACGTGTCATGTTTTTCTCAAAGATAATCTGGAAGAGAAAGATATCTGGAAAGTATACCGGCAGGAATATGCCGATGAACCGTTCATTCGAATCGTAAAAGAGAACGAGGGAATTTACCGGTACCCTGAACCAAAACTTTTGATCGGTACAAATTATTGCGACATCGGTTTTAAGAAAGATGAGTTTTCAAACCGGCTTGTTGTAATTGGCGCAATCGATAATTTGATGAAAGGCGCTGCCGGGCAAGCGCTGCAGGCTTTTAATATAATGTACGGATTTGAAGAAACACTCGGGCTGGAATTCCCGGGGCTGCATCCAATTTAATAAGTCATTCTGAGGAGTGAAACGACGAAGAATCTCCGAACTTTCTACTTTGAGATTTTTCACTTTGTTCAGAATCAAAAAAATATATGTGTAGACTACTTTACATAGATTCAGAAGATGAATTTTCAATCGAAGATTATCTTTCAAAGTTTGCCGGGATTTCGAAGAATAGTAAAGAATATCAAGGTCACGGATGGGGGATATCGTACATCAAAGATGGGAAATGGAAACATTATAAAAACATCAACCCGGTTTGGGAAGATTGGCTCGATCAATTCGGTAAAACTACACGTTTGATTGCGCACGCTCGAAGTGCATTTAGGGACGAAGAAATTGTAATCGAAAATAATATGCCGTTTTATGACGATAAATACGTTTTCATTTTTAACGGTGAATTATCCGGAGTTAGGATTAAAGAAGAAGGGCGAATTGGGGCGGAAAAGATTTTTAATTTCATTAAACGCTTCGACAAAGGTGACATAAAAGTTGCTCTATCAAAGGGAACTGAAGCAATAAAGAAACTCACGAATTACATCCGGGCAATGAATATTATAATTGCAGATCAAACTTCGGCGTATGTCTACTCATACTTTAATGAAGATGCTGATTACTTCACAATGAGTTATTTGAATACGGAAGGAATGAAATTGGTTTGTTCCGAGCAGCTTCCGGGCTTAAGCGGCTGGACAAAAATTGAAAACAATTCTTTACATGAATTTTAATCTAAAGGGAATAAATTTAGTCAATGGTAATTGTAAAAATCGGCGGCGGAAAGGATATTAATCTCAAGGGGATTATCGAAGGTCTTTCATCTCTCAACGACAAATTTATAATTGTTCACGGTGCAAATGCACTGCGGGACGAACTGGCGGAGAAGATTGGCTATGAGAAAAAAGTAATGACATCGCAATCCGGTTTTACAAGTGTATTCTCGGATGAACGAACAATTGATCTTATGATGATGGCTTATGCCGGGCTGAAAAACAAAAGGATTGTCGAGCTGTGTCAGCAGAATGGAATTAATGCAGTCGGTCTTTCCGGGCTTGATGGAAAAGTAATACTTGGGAAACGAAATACCGGAATACGTGTAAGAGAAGAAGGCAAGACAAGAATTGTAAGAGATTTTTCCGGCAAACCGCAGAACATTAATTTGGATTTACTCAACCTGTTGTTAAATAACGGATATACTCCCGTACTTTGCGTGCCGATAATAGATGAAAACAATTTTGCTATTAATTCGGAGAACGATGACATTGTTGCGCTCCTACATTCTCAACTTCAAGCAGAAAAGATTTTTCAACTAATTGAAGCACCGGGTTATCTGAAAGACAAGAATGATCCTTCGTCATTAATAAAATTTATTCCGAAAGAAGACTTGGAAAAAGTAGAGAATGAAGTCGAGGGAAGAATGAAACGAAAAATTTATGCTCTCAGAAAATTATTGGAAGCCGGTGAAACAACGGTTATTATAAGCGACGGACGGATTGAGAATCCAATTCAAAATGCAATTGACGAAAACGGAACGGTGATAAAATGATAGACTACAAATCACTCCAGCAGAAATACGAATTCGATGTTTTCCCCAAAAGGGATATTGTTTTGGTTAAGGGAAAAGGCGCAAAGTTGTGGGATGATAAAGGGAAAGAATATATTGATTGCGCCGCGGGAATCGGTGTCGCAAGTATTGGACACGCAAACGACAAACTCATCGAAGCGTTGAAAACACAAGCTGAAAAATTGATTACATGTCCCGGTATATTTTACAACGATACAAAGGCATTAATGCTCGAAAAGTTGATTAAGGTAACTCCGGCTAATTTGACGAAAGCATATTTAGCCAATTCCGGTACGGAAGCTGTTGAAGCGGCTATCAAGTTTACGCGCTTCACAACCAAGAAGAAAAATTTTATTGCGACTATGCGTGCATTTCACGGACGGACATTTGGTGCTCTGAGTGCGACTTTTAAGAAAGAGTACCGTGAAGATTTTGAGCCGCTCGTTCCCGGGTTCACTTTCGTTCCATACAACAATTTTGAAAAACTTGCCGAAGCTGTAGATGAAAATACTGCCGGGATAATTTTAGAACCGGTTCAAGGCGAAGGCGGAATTAATATCGGTGATAAAGAATATTTTCAAGCAGTTAGAAAATTGTGTGACGAGAAAAATATCATTCTGATTCTTGATGAGATACAGAGCGGCTTTTGCCGTACCGGTAAAATGTTTGCCAGCGAACATTTTGAAATAGAGCCGGATATTATGACTGTTGCAAAAGCCATTGCCGGCGGAATTCCTATCGGGGCAACTCTCTGTTCGGATAAAATTAATATCCCGCTTGGTAAACACGGAACTACATTTGGCGGAAATCCTCTTGTTTGTGCCGCGGCAATTGCTTCAATTGATTTCATGCTGGAAAACGGTCTGGCAAAACAAGCAGAAGAAAAAGGAAAATATTTCCATGAGAAAATTTCAAAGTTCGAACTCAGCAAAGTTAGAGAAGTTAGAAACCTCGGTTTGATGATCGGCATCGAATTGAAAGAAAAAGTACAGCCGATTTTAATTGAACTAATGAATCAAGGAATAATTGCGCTTCCGGCGGGGACTACTGTTCTTCGTTTACTTCCTCCGCTTGTAATTAGTTACGAAGATTTGGATACGGTCATAGAAAAATTGTCGGTCATTTTAAAATAACTGTAGGGAAAAACAAAATTTCACCCATTAAAAAATAGACTAACATTTTTCTAAATAGCTTCCTTACCGGAAAATTCCTCCACTTTTTGTCAGTGGATTTTAAGATATTGTTTACACTATAAATTCCCGGAAATCTTCTTAAATACTAACAATAGTCACTTCTCTTTAAATTGACTTTAGAGGCATTTTTAGATATTTTGACGCATTAAAAATTGAAAAAGAGACGATGCTTCAGGACTATATTCCCGTGTTTTTAGTGATAATTGTCGCAACGATTTTTGGAGTTGCAGTTATATTTTCCTCCCGAATTTTCGGACCTTTAAGACCAAACAAAGTAAAAGAAATGCCGTATGAAAGCGGCAAAGATCCCGTCGGAACAACCAACGAAAGAATTTCGATCAAATATTATATGGTCGCTATGCTTTTCTTTGTTTTTGTTTTGGAAGTTATATTAGTTTTTGGGTGGGGGGTGGATTTGTATTT
>CAZRIQ010000128.1:0-6424 GCA_964600175.1 uncultured Melioribacter sp.
TGTAATCCGGCAATTGGCGGAAGCGCTAAGGGACACCTAGTTCACGAAATAGATGCTCTCGGTGGAGCTATGGGTTTAATCGCTGACAAATCCGGAATTCAATTTCGAACATTGAATAAATCTAAAGGTCCTGCTGTTTGGGCGGGAAGAAGCCAAAACGATAGAAAACTATATTCCGTAGAGGCTTTGAAAGCCGTTGAACAAATCCAAAAATTAGAAATAGTTGAAGACGCTATTATTGAGGCTGCTGAAGAAGACAAAAAAATAACCGGTGTAAAACTGAAAAGCGGGAATGAAATCAGCTGCAAAGCTTTGATAGTTTGTTCCGGTACATTTCTTAACGGATTGATGCACACTGGGCTAACCTCAACAAAAGGAGGAAGGTATGGTGAGGCCCCGGCAACCGGATTGACAGAATCCATAATGAAAATGGGCTTTATATCAGGCAGATTGAAAACCGGGACTCCGCCAAGATTAAGAAAAGACTCTATTGATTGGGACGTACTGGAAGAACAGCCGGGAGATATTCCGCCGCTTCCTTTTTCTTTGAGAACAAGTAAAGAGAAATTTCCATCTCTGCCTCAATTAAGCTGCTATATCACATATACAGATAAAAACGTTCACAAAATCCTCGAAAAGGGGTTTGATGAATCACCAATGTTTACAGGGCTCATCGGGGGTGTTGGTCCCCGCTACTGCCCTTCAATAGAAGATAAAATTGTTAGGTTCGCAGACAAAGAAAGACATCAATTATTCCTTGAGCCAGAGGGATTAGATTCCGATCAAATCTATATAAATGGCTTTGCAACGTCTCTGCCAGCCGAGATACAATTTGAAGCTATGCGGAAAATTAAAGGATTGGAAAATGTTGAAATGGTTCGTCCTGGTTATGCAGTTGAATATGATTACTTCCCACCCCATCAGGTTGATTTAACATTGGAAACCAAGCTGATTGAAGGGCTCTACTTTGCCGGTCAAATCAACGGTACCTCCGGCTACGAGGAAGCTGCCGGGCAGGGGATAATTGCGGGGATAAATGCCGCACTCAAAATTCAAAACAGAAAAGAATTTGTTCTGAAAAGACACGAAGCTTACATCGGCGTTTTAATTGATGATCTCGTTGGCAAATCAACTAACGAACCGTATAGAATGTTCACTTCAAGAGCAGAGCATAGACTGCTAATTCGTCAAGATAATTCCGACCGACGACTGATGAAATACGGTTACGAATTTGGACTAATTCCAAAAGAAATGTATGATGATATGAAAGAGCGTGAAGTTCTTATTTCAAAAACAAAAGATCTTTTAGCGGAAGTGAAGGTCAAACCGGAAAAAGTAAATCAAACACTGATCTCATCCGGCACACAGGCTATTAACAATTCCGAAACGATTGAAAAGTTAATTAAGCGTCCCGAGGTTTCCCTTCAATCATTGATCGATAAACTGGACGCGAATGAATATCCCTTATTAAAAGATGTAAAAACAAATCTAAAAGTGTTAGAGCAAGTCGAAATAGAAATCAAATATGAAGGATACATAAAACGTCAGGAAGAACTCGTTGCCAAACTTGAAAGATTGGAGAAGGTAAACATTCCGATCAATTTCAATTATTCTAATTTGAAGACTATTTCTACCGAAGGAAAGGAAAAACTAAATAAAATAAAGCCAAGATCTATCGGTCAGGCATCCCGAATCTCGGGTGTTACTCCTGCAGATATATCCGTTTTATTAGTATATTTGAAGAGCTAAATTTGAGGGTTTTTGTTGGATCTTCGGGAACAGTATCTCCGCGAATTAAAAGTACTTTTTTGGGAAAACAGCTTAAGTCCGGACGAATATCAGCTTGAAAGGCTTGCTCATTTTGCCTCCCTTGTAACCGAGAAAAACACAAAAGTAAATCTAATTTCACGGAGGGATGTCCAGAAGATCATCGAGAACCATGTTTTTCTTTCCTCATACATAGCGGAATTTTTACCCCCTAGAATAAATAAATTTTTAGATGTCGGTACAGGCGGCGGCTTTCCTGGCATCCCGCTCGTTATAACCAAACCTTTAATGAGAGGTGTGCTGGTCGATTCAACTTCCAAGAAAATTTTAGCAGTGCAGGATTTCATCAACAAACTGAAGTTGAATAACGTTGTTGCTGAAAACGACCGCGTTGAAAGCGACAAGTTCAAAGAAAAATATGCCGAGCAATTCGATTTAATAATCAGCCGCGCTACCGTTCCTTTAATAATTTTATTCCGTTATGCACTTCCACTTATAAAAGGGAAAGCATACATTGCTTCAATTAAGGGCGGTGACCTTGAAAGCGAATTTAAAACTGCTGAAATGAAATACAAAGCTTATATAAAAAAGTCGACTATCTTCGAACTTGCATACAAGCCGACTAACACAAGAAACGAGAAAGGAAAAAAACTGGTTTTAATAGAACTGAACAAGTAACTTCTTAAAACACCGACACTCATTTCAATCAATATTCATACGGGTAAGACCGACTTCGATGAACGACTCAAAAGAAATTTTTCTTCGTTATCCCGCAGAACGCGACATTGTTTTTGTGCTTGGTGCCGGTGTGTCAAATCCCGACGGAGTACCTCTCCAGCGCGAATTACTTCCAATGATTCTTTCCGGTGAAATTCCTGAAATTCGTAAATCGGCAATCGGAAAAATTGTAACGGAATTTATCGATGACAATTTTAAATACAATATTGAGACAAATTATTTCCCGCAGCTCGAAGCAGTCTTCGGATTCCTGGATTATTTCATTCAACAAAATGAAAGCCTCAATGCAAAATACACGAACGAACGAATCCATGAAATAAAAGAGTACCTGATAAAATTAATTCATTACGTTGTTAACCTTCGCACCAATCAAAGCAGTCCGCATTACCACGGTTTTTGGCATGCGATTCGTAATTCAAAAAAAAGTGTTTCCTTCATCACGCTGAACTACGATACACTCCTCGAACAAGCATTTGAATTTATCTTCAAAGAAAAAGCAGGCTACATTGACTACTGCATCCCGTTGATGAATTATGAGAAAGTCCCGCAGCTCAAAGATTATAACTTTTGGATAAACACGCGGGAGCCGATCAAAGTCGGAAAAGGGGAGACGCCTGTCGCATACAAAATTATAAAGCTACACGGGAGTCTTAATTGGAAATATTGTAATTGTTGTAATCAAACTCTTTTAACTCCTTGGGATAGGGTAATAGACTTGAACAAGGGCAAATTTCTCGGCTATACCTACCCCGAAATGGCTGAATATGAGTACCAATGCCCGATTGACTCCACCGAGTTCCAAACGCTTATAATGCCTCCTTCGTACTTAAAAACTTTAACTCACCCGTTTATAAGTCAGCTTATAAACGAAGCAGCTCGCGAAATAAGAGCCACAAGAAAAATTGTATTTATAGGTTACTCTCTCTCCAGTTCGGACCTGCACATAAAAGCACTATTCAAAAAACATATTTCGCCGGGGACGGAAGTAATCGTAATCAACCCCAAACAAAAAGAAGCACTTCAATTGAATTACACTTCGCTAACCGAAGAAGCAAAATTCATCTACTCTACATTCGAAGACCTTGTCCAAAATGATTCACTCATGAAAAAAATTCTTTCATAATTTGCTTTACAATTTAGTTTTTCTCCTCTAAATTTATAGTAGTCTATTTCAATAGTAGAAGGTCCCCGATCATGCTTTCAAAACTTTCCACACTTATTCTTGGAATACTTTCCGAACAGGAGAGAAATCCCTACGAAATAACAAAGATGTTGAACGAACTTAAAACCAGGGAATGGCTACCCCTTGCCGATTCAACAGTATATGCGACAATAAACAGTCTCAAAAAGAAAGAGTTGATTTTGGGGCGGTCGGAAAAGACAGGAACTCTACCGGAGAAAACAATCTACTCCATAACACCGCGTGGAGAGTTTGAACTAATGGAATCCGTGACAAATTTTCTGGCAGAGGATGACAATTCGCCATCCAACTTTGAGATTGGAATTTTATTGATGCACAACCTGAGCAAGGACCAAATACTTGTAAAGTTAAAGAAGAAACTAGAGCGTTTGGAAGGAAATGCTTACCTAATCAGGAAGCAAGTTTACAAATTGGAAAGGGAACAGGGAAGTGTTGCGTTTACAAGTCTGACAATGCTCAAACATAAACTTCATGTGCTTGAAGCTGAAATTAAAACAATACAAGAATTGATTAAAGAGCTAAACATACGCAGCAGTGTTACAGAGCTTTCCCCGTTCGATATGAGAATGTTCTGATCCCCGAAATGGTGTTAAAACAAAAACCTGCCTCTATAAACATATATCCAATAAAATATTATTAATCCTCTACGAGGATTAGGAATTTCGGGTTATTTATTTTTCTACAGTAATACGACCTCTACGAGGTCACTAGGATTATGTGGACATTGTAGATGTCTATTCTATACTTGACCATGAGTTGTTGGACTCAATGAGAATCTAACGATTACGATGTCTATTCTATGCTCGACCTTGTAGAGGTCATATTATTATAGTTTATTATAATAAGAATATTCAAAAATCCTTATAGAGGATTTATAAAAATTCAGATTCCTAAAAAGAACTTTTACTGCGTTTCCAACTTTCTCAGCATTTCACTTGCATTCCTGTTCCGCGGATTTAGCTCAAGCGACTTTTTAAGATTCTCAACCGCGTTTTGCTTATCCCCTTTCTTCATATAAATTTCACCCAAGAGACTATAAACACCCGCTGATTGTGGGAAGAGTTCTTCGTTAAACTGTGCAATCTTCAAAGCATCATCAACTTTTTCGGATTGCAGCAACCTGGATCCAAGCATATTCAAAGAATTATCTCTAAAATCGAAAGCCGAGCCGCCGTAATATTTCGTCTTCAAATCTTTATACTGGGCGAGTGCGCTGTCTATACCATTCTTATCCGCAGTTTCGAACAAAATATCTTGTAAAGGTTTTGGCTGCGGGTAACCTCTATGACAGGTATAACAATTGACATCCACCACATTGTTGTTACTCAACTTTTTAACTTCGCTTATATAATTGTTGTTTATTCCGGCAACCATCTTCAACATTTCGCGGGCAATTGACTTGGTTGGTTTCAGATCGGACGCAAAATCAGTGTTTCCAAAACCGCCGCCCTTTGAATCGTCATGACAATAATCACACCTCACTCCAAGCGCACCGGTAAAAGCGAGCATGGTTGACCTAAGCTGATCCTCCGAAATATCCTTCGGCAAAACTTTTAAATTTTTGTGGGGAATTTCCCAAATATCCTGCGCGTTTAACTTGCACGCAAATAAAACAACCAGCAGTAAAACTACAACTGCATAACTGAAGAATCTATTTTTGTTCATATTTCGGTTTCCTTTTATTTAGACCGCTAAACATACAATTTTTTGCAAATAATATTAAGGGTCTTTTTTTATGATCCGTGTTTTTTCAGCAATTAATTGGGCGACATTAACATCTTTAGAGAAATTAAACTATCTTTATATAGAAAAGTTAATTATTCGAAAGGGAAAAAAATGGCTGCAACTCCGTCTGCAATGATCGAACTCGGAACCGTGGCTCCGCATTTTAATTTGCCCGATACCGTCAACGGTAAAAAAATGGATTTGAACAGTTTGAAATCACAGCACGCAACGGTAATAATGTTTATCTGCAATCACTGTCCGTATGTTAAACATATACAGGAAGGGCTCGTTAAGTTAACCAATGAATACCTTTCCAAAGGAATTTCATTTGTTGCCATAAATTCCAACGACGTTGTTAACTACCCGGAAGACTCCCCGGCAAAAATGAAAACGCTGGCACAAAGTCTCGGGTTTTCGTTTCCGTATTTGTACGATGAAACACAAGAAGTTGCAAAAGCTTACAGTGCAGAATGTACGCCCGACTTTTTCATCTACGATAAAAATTTGAAATTAGTTTACCGCGGACAGTTCGACGACTCGCGTCCGCAAAACGGTGTACCTATTACCGGCAAAGATGTTCGAGGTGCTTTAGATAATATTCTGAAAGGGAAAGAAGTAAGTCCGGATCAAAAACCGAGCATTGGCTGCAATATAAAGTGGAAGAGTTCTTAATGCGAAGATACCCAAAACTGTTCCTCTTGAAAACTTGCTTCAATCCATAGAATAAATTTGCGGGCCGCATGTCGTTATAAACCGTTAAAACGGTTTTTAAGTTACCCAAAAATTAGAGTTCATTCTAAGATAACTAAACATTGAGCATTTCATATTCACTACTTCGCAAGGGAAATTAATCCAACACAACAAGGTGGATTACAAGAACAACATTGTAGTCTTCTTTCTTAATTTGATCGGGACTTTGGGGATACGGATTAAGCTGTTTTAAAGAGATGAAATACTTCCCATAAGTAAACGAATGCGGTTCTAGATATGTAT
>CAZRIQ010000129.1:0-6395 GCA_964600175.1 uncultured Melioribacter sp.
AAAGAAGTTATGAGAAGATCCAAAACAAGACCTATAATGAGATATGTAATTAACCGGTAATTGAAAAATGTGGATACAAAAAGAAATAACGTTGAAAGCAAGACACCGCGGGTTTCACATAATAACTGGCGAAATAGTAAGTCAAGTGCCGGAACTTGTGAATATAAAAACGGGTATAGCTAATATTTTTATAAAACATACCTCTGCATCATTAACTATCAATGAGAACGTTTCGCCGGATGTTCGAAGCGATATGGAAAAACATTTCAACAAGACGGTTCCCGAAAACGCACCTTACTATGATCATATGCTGGAAGGTTCGGATGATATGCCTGCTCATATTAAAGCAACTATTATCGGGCCGTCACTTACAATCCCTATTAAAAACGGGAGACTTAGTCTCGGTACATGGCAAGGAATTTATTTGTGCGAACACCGGGATAGCGGAGGAGCGAGAAGAGTCGTTGTTACCCTGTCTGGTGAATAAATACTTTTCCCTCAAGGGTCTATCTATAAATGAAATTATCCTATCTATAAAATATGTCCCCGTTATATTTCCATTCCAATTACTCTCTTCTTCAAGGAACAATACCGGTTGAAGATGTAGTTGTCCGAGCTAAAAAAGCCGGAAGTTCTTACGCCTCGTTAACAGATACAAACGGGATGTACGGACTTGTACGGTTTGCGAAACTTGCACAAGAGGCAAAGATTAAGCCGGTTCTTGGGGTATATGTTGATGATCCGAAAAACAAAAATCAGTCGGCAGTTTTACTGGCAAAAAATAACGAAGGGTATTCGGAGCTTTGCAAAATCATTACTTCGAGGAAATTAAAAGACGACTTTCCATTAGCTGAGCTGTTAAGAAATATTTCACCTAATTTGTTTGTAGTTACTTCCTCATTTGAATTGCTTAAAAATGGAGATATATCAAGAAATGTAGATGAGAATTTATTTGTTGAACTAATTGTAACCGAGAGACAAAAAAGGAAAACAAGAGAACTCTTCAATTTTGCACGGGAGAACAAATTAAAGATTGTTGCCTCACATCCCGTGTATTTTGCCAAGAAGGAAGATTATCTTCTTCATAAAACTGTTACGGCAATCCGGCTTAATTCAACGCTGGCTAATCTTGATGAAGCGGAATTAGTTGATGAAGAATTTTATTGGAAAAGTCCGGATGAGTTGAAAGAGATTTGGAAAGCGCTTCCGGAAGCATTATGGAACGTTGAACATATTGTTCAGAATTGTACTGTCGATTTGGGACTTGGTAAATACAAGCATCCTGCTTATCCGCTGCCGCCGGGTGAAACGTCTTTTTCGTATTTATGGAAGCTTGCGTTCAAAGGATTGGAAGAACTATACTGGCCTATAACAGACAGGGTAATCAAACGTCTGCAGTATGAACTGGAAGTAATAGACGAACTCTGTTTTTGTGATTACTTTTTGGTCGTGTGGGATATAGTGAAACAGGCAAAAAGCAGAAGGATGATGATGGTTGGAAGAGGATCGGCGGCAAACAGTTTGGTAGCTTATTGTCTTGGATTTACCCAAGTCGATCCGATTAAGTACAACCTTGACTTTGAGAGATTTTTGAATAGGGCTAGGAAATCTCCGCCGGATGTTGATCTCGATTTTTCATGGAGAGAACGGGATGAACTCGTAAGGTATGTTTACGAAAAATTCGGGTACAATAAAGTTGCGATGATATCAACAACCGTTACGTTCAGGGCACGCTCGGCTTTTAGAGAAGTAGCTAAAGTGTTTGGTATCCCGGATTCGGAAATTTCCAAATACAGTAAATTTATTCCATGGACGAAAGCTAAGAACTTACCGGAGTTGGCAGAAAAATTTCCGGAGTCAAAATCGCTTCATTTCAAATCAGAGCCATGGAGAACTATTGTTAACATTGCTGCAAAATTATCTTCATTCCCGCGGCATCTCAGTATTCACTCAAGCGGACTTGTAATTACCAATAAACCGATTACAAATTATGTTGCGTTGGAATATGCAAAGAATAAAGGACTAGGATTAATAATAACCCAACCGGACATGTATTCCATAGAAGATTTAGGATTGATTAAGATTGATTTGTTGAGTCAACGTGCGCTCGGCGTGTTAAGAGAGACTGTCGATATCATAAAGAAACAAATGCCTGCCGAAAATCAAAACACCCCTCGAATTTTTCAAATCAGAAATTAATTCCAACATATTAAATAACTTGATTTGTTTTTCATTCCGCGTAAGCTCTTTTAAGTTTTTCCTTGTCCAGCGAATTCACTACCACAAGTTCCTCTTCGTATACTTTTTCTACTTCGCCGTAATATTTGTTTTCTACGCTGTCTTTCTGCATGAACGACATTACCTCTCGAGCCGAAAGTATAAGCAGTTTTTCTACAACGATATTGTTGCCGTTCTCCAAATCGGCTTTGCCTTCCAACAAGTATGGTCCCATAGACATTGTAAGTTCCGCATATTTTTGATAAGCGCCCGGGAAAATGACCGCTTCGAATGTGCCTGTTAAATCTTCAAGCGAAAGGAATTTCATTATGTCGCCTTTGCGTGTTCTTATCCTTTTGGAAGTCATATACCAGCCGATCATTTTTATATGTTTGTTGGCATACTTGTGAAGATCGGCAGCTTTAACTATATCTCTTGCCTCGGTAAATTCATGGAAGAAATCGAGGGGATGCCGTGTTACCATATAGTTGAATGCTTCATATTCGGCATTGCAGATTTCTTCTATGCTGTATTGCCTCTCCGTTTCAACTTCCTTTTCAAGCTTTATAGAATCGTTAATAAACAAATCGTTGTACGCTTCATCTAATATCCTTTTTCGATGAAGATAAATATCCAGCAAACGCATTAAGGTTGGACGCGTTTTATTGAAACAATCCATTGCACCGCATTTAATCAGTATTTCCGTTTGTTCGTAACCGCCTTTAGTTCTTACCATAAAATCAGCAAGGGAAATATATTTGCCGTTTTCTCTCCGCTCAGCGACAATTTTGTCAATTAAATTTCCTTCAAGGTTTTTGATTGCCATAAACCCAATTCGGATAAAATTACCCATGCCGACATATTCATATTCACTATCATTAACACAGGGGAGAAGAATATTTAATCCAATTCTTTTGCATTCGTTAATGTAAACCCCGGTTGGGTAGAATCCTCCGTTATTGTTTAGCACGCTCGCCATAAATTCGGCAGGGTAATGAGCTTTGAGATAAGCAACCTGGAATGAAAGAAGAGCAAAAGAAGCACTATGAGCTTTGCAGAAAGCATAACCTGCAAAAGATGCTATTTGGTGCCAAAGTTGTTTTGTAATATAATCTGTAAAACCTTTTTTTTTACATCCACAGATAAAACGATTGTATATTTTTTGCATAGCTTCGCGGGAACGCATTTTTCCACTCATGGCGCGCCGTAGAAAATCGGCTTCCTCCAAAGTCAGTCCTACGATACGGTAAATAACCTTTATTACATCTTCCTGGTAAATCATTACGCCGTAGGTCTCGCCGAGGTATGTTTCCATTGCAGGTATTAAATACTTTCTGCGCTTTGGATCTTTATGGCGGGCAATAAATTCTTGCATCATTCCGCTTTCCGCAACTCCGGGACGAATAATGGAACTAGCGGCGGTCAACATCTCAAAAGTATCGCAGTCA
Source organism: uncultured Melioribacter sp. (assembly GCA_964600175.1). Taxonomy (GTDB): domain Bacteria; phylum Bacteroidota; class Ignavibacteria; order Ignavibacteriales; family Melioribacteraceae; genus Pyranulibacter. The sequence goes on from CAZRIQ010000129.1 coordinate 3,666, forward strand.
AGACGTTTGAGCAGGGAACGCATTCCCGGTGATTCTATATAGAAACATCCGATTGTGTTGCCCTCGCGGATTAGCTTCTTTGTTTCTTCATTGTTGAAAAGCATTTCATAGTCATATATGTCGAAATCTATTGAATCGCCTTTTCGTGGAATGGGAGCATAAATTTTTGTGGTAATACCTTTACCGTTTGGGTCATTGGGCAAGTGGTATTTGCTCATATCGAGCAAAATTGTATTGCTATTTTCGTTTTGATTTTCCATATTAAGAGTGAACATTTGTACACTATATTATATTTTTTTTGAATAAAAGGCAACTGAAGAAATTATAATAAGTTATAGAGTTATTCTAAAATTATGAGAACAATTTTTCATCTTGACCTGGATACTTTTTTTGTTTCAGTTGAAAGGATACTCGAGCCTTCATTGGAAGGGAAACTGGTTATAGTCGGCGGGGATCCGCACGGCAGAGGAGTAGTAGCTGCTTGCTCCTATGAGGCAAGGGAATATGGACTTCATTCCGCTATGCCGATTAGAACAGCTTACCGGCTTTGTCCGCATGGAGTTTATCTCCACGGTCATTATTCAGAATATGTTGAGTATTCAAAAAAAGTAAAGGGAATTCTTGAAAAGTACGCACCGATACTTGAGCAGACTTCAATTGATGAATTTTACATGGATTTTACCGGATGCACTAATATTTACGGCTCGCTTTTTATGTTCGCTGCAAAACTCCAAAAAGAAATTCGGGATGAGTTATCTTTACCGTGTTCAATTGGAATCGGCAGCAACAGAACAATAGCTAAGATCGGTTCGGACTCAATGAAACCAAAAGGTATAACCTACGTTTTGCCCGGTATGGAAAAGGAATTTTTAGCACCGATGCCCATTGAAACAATTCCCGGCATTGGAAAAGTAACGCAGCATTCACTGAATATGAAAGGGTTTTATACTATTGGCGATATTCAAAAATTGCCGGAAGATTATTTTACCGTGGCTTTTGGAAAGTACGGTGCTGATCTATGGAATAAAGCCAGCGGAAAAGGCACAGAATATTTAGGTTCATCCCAGGAAAGAAAAAGTATCTCAAAAGAAACGACCTTTGAGATAGACATTGTAGATAAGAAGGAAATAGAAGCAATTATTTTTGAATTAACCGGCAAAGTTTGTCAGTCGTTGCGTAATAGAAATTGGTTCACTTCTACTGTAGGAATTAAATTACGTTACTCCGACTTTGTTACAATTACAAGAGATGTAACGATAAAACCGACCGACGACGATAAAATAGTTTTCGATTCCGTCGTTAGACTTTTTAGAAATGCCTATACGCGGCGAGTGGGAATACGGCTCATAGGAATCCGGTTGACAAAGTTCAGCGAGTTTACCGAGCAGGAAAACCTATTCCAAGACGAAAACACTCTAAGAAAAAAAATGTTGCGAGCCATACAAAGAATCAGAGATAAATACGGCTATGATGCAATTAAGGTAGGGAATTATTAATTCTGTTATAGATTATCTTAGACGAAGCTCGTGCTTCGTCTCACAGCTTAAACCGATAGGCATATCTTTATTTTAATATCAATTATTCATATACTTGCGTGCTGAAATTTTTAAGAAATTCTTACAAATAAGATTTCTTTCCAAGTAATTCTAATTATCAATAGACATGACATTCTATTAAAGTAGAAAAACCTAAAAAACGATTGAAAAAGAGACAAAACAATCCATTGGCTGGCAAGATATTTGTCGCCACTAAAGAGTTTTTGAACGAACACATTAAAAAGAATTAAAATAAATGCGGAGAATTATAATGGACAGAAGAAAAATAATGATTGATGGAAACGAAGCAGCTGCGCACGTAGCGTTTAGGGTAAGCGAGGTGATTGCAATTTATCCAATTACGCCTTCATCACCCATGGGTGAACTATCCGATGCGTGGGCTGCGCAGAATGTAAAAAATATTTGGGGAACGGTTCCAAGTGTAACCGAAATGCAAAGCGAAGGTGGGGCCTCCGGTGCGGTTCACGGTTCACTTCAAAGCGGAGCTTTAACAACAACATTTACAGCTTCACAAGGTTTACTTTTGATGATTCCAAACATGTATAAAATTGCCGGCGAATTAACTCCTGGAGTTTTTCATGTTAGTGCAAGATCGATAGCTGCACAAGCGTTGTCGATTTTTGGCGATCACAGCGACGTTATGGCTACACGCCAAACCGGATTTGGTTTATTGGCTTCCGGTTCAATTCAAGAAGTTATGGATATAGCATTAATTACTCACGCTTCGGCTCTTGAATCAAGAATTCCTTTTGTTCACTTCTTTGATGGTTTTAGGACTTCCCATGAGGTTATGAAGATAGAAGAATTAACCGACGATGATATTAGAGCAATGATCAACGATGAATTTGTTAAGATGCATAGAGAAAGAGCTTTGAGTCCGGAACATCCTTTCATAAGAGGTACCGCACAGAATCCCGATGTGTTTTTTCAGGGCAGAGAAACAGTTAACAAATTTTATGATGCTTGTCCCGCAATAGTTCAAAAGTATATGGACAAGTTCGCCGAGATAACTGGCAGACATTATCATTTATTTGATTACTACGGTGCACCGGATGCGAAGAGAGTTGTTATACTTATGGGTTCGGGAGCTGAAGCTGCCGAAGAAACAGTCGAGTACATGACCCAAAGAATGGAAGAGAAAGTTGGTATAATTAAAGTAAGATTATACAGACCG
>CAZRIQ010000130.1:0-6387 GCA_964600175.1 uncultured Melioribacter sp.
GAATTCTGCCGGCCCGGTTCATAATAAGGCGACGCTCAATATGATGCCTAAGAGTGAAAGAAAGGCTGAACAAAAGTTGAGTAAGGAATCTTCGGTAAATCAAACTACTTCAAACTACCGGGTTGTTGTTAGACCAAACGATGTTGTAACGGTTGAGCAAGACAATGTACCGTTGAATGATGATAAGACTATAAACTTAGATGAATATATATCAGGTCAAACTAAGTCCAACAGCACACTAAAAAGGGGTAGCCTGGTTAGTGCCGGGGACTCCGGTTTTGACTTTAACGGATTTTTGGTTGGAGAAGAACCCGATCAAAAAACAATTGAAAGGTACAGGGCTGTTGTTGATTCTATTAATAGAGCAAAAGCAAGGCAGGACTCATTAAAAAGGGAAAATTCCAATTTAAAGGAACCGTAAATTTTGTTTTTTAGGATCAGATGCATATATTTGATGCCTAAAATTGTTAAAAAAGTAGGTAAATATGAAAAAAGGGATTCATCCGGTATATAGAAATTGCGAGGTTACATGCGTTTGCGGCAATCATTTTACGACAAGATCTACCGTGAGCAGTATTAAATTGGAAATTTGTTCGGAATGCCATCCGTTCTTTACCGGTAAACAGAAAATAGTTGATTCCACCGGAAGAGTTGAAAGATTCAACAAGAGATACGGCCTGAGAACCAACGCATAGCAAAAAATTCTTTTTGGGGCTGCAAATTAGTTTGCAGCCTTTTTTATTTTAAACAAACCAACCGAATTTTCTGTCACAATTTATTTTTTTACTTTGTAATTATGCTTTTTGCTTTTGGTGTAAAGGAACTTTAAGGAATTATGGAAACTGAAGAAGTAAAAGAACTAACGGGTTTAAACTTGTACCAAGGCGTGAGAGGTGTTGCCGTCAAATTGTTAAATAGGGTAGATAGAACCGATGCATACCTTGATAAGCTGCTGGACATTGAAATAAAAAATTCCGAGTTGACGAGCAGCGAAAAAGCACTCTTGTTTGAAATAGTTCACGGAGTTGTAAGGTGGCTTGGAAGAATCGACTGGATACTGAACGGTTTTTACAAGGGGCAATTTTCGAAGTGTATCCCCAGTGTTAAGAACGGGATGAGAGTTGCGCTGTACCAAATTCTATTTATAGATAAGATTCAGGATTCCGAAGCAATTAACGAAGCAGTTGAGTTTGTAAAAAAACTTCAAGGGCAGAAGCCCTCAGAACTTACAAACACGGTGCTTCGTAGCATTTCCAGGAATAAAGACGGTATTCGTTACCCGAAACAGGATGAAGATATTGTTGCATATTACAGTGCATATTATTCCCACCCTTCATGGCTGGTAAAAAGATGGATAAACAGGTTTGGAGAAAAAGAAACCGAAAAACTTCTTCTTGCAAACGGTAACAAACCTTCCCAAACATTACATGTTAATGCTCTTAAAACAACGCCGGATGAATTTAAGAAGCTCCTTCATGAAGTGGATTTAAAGTATTCAGAAGGGAGATACCTTAATGATTTTTTTAAACTTGCCAACCTAACCAATATTACAGCGTGGAAATATTTTTCACAAGGGTATTTTAGTGTCCAGGATGAAAGCACGGGACTTGCAGTGAAATTGTTGACTCCCAAACCCGATATGAAAGTCCTTGATTTTTGCTCAACACCCGAGGGTAGGGCTCCCGATATTGCTGCTTTAATGAACAATGAAGGACAGTTAATCTGCCTGGATAAATTCGAAAGCAGGGTGAAGATTCAAAAAAGAAATTTTGATAGACTTGGCGTAAAAAATGTAAAAATTGAAATTCAAGATGTAGACGAATATGAAGGTGAGGGATTTGACCGGGTTTTTATTAATGCTCCTTCAACAGGTTTTGGAACGTTGACAAAAAAACCCGACTTAAAATGGAAAAGGGACTTGGGGGATATCAGAAAAATTGTTAATATACAATTCGAATTACTGAAGAAGGGTGCGAAATTTCTTAAGCCGGGCGGGGCACTTGTTTATTCAACAGACTCAACGGAACCGGAAGAGAATTTCGAAATTGTAAACAAGTTTATATCCGAAAATCAAAATTATAAATTAATAGATGCGGCGGAGGAATTACCGAAAGAACTTTTAGATTCAAACGGGTGTATGCAGACTTTCACTCACATCCACGGTATCGACGGCTCTTTTGCCGCTAAAATCCTGAGAGAAAATTAATAAGTGTAATGCCAAACGAATTACTAAAAGATTTTGCAGAAGAATTAAAATCTATTAGAGAAGAAAAAAGTATATCAATTCAGCAAATTGCCGCCAAAACCAAAATCGATCCTAAATTTCTTAATGCTATTGAAGAAGCCGATTTCGAAATTCTTCCCGAACTCTACGTGCGTGCTTTTATCAAGGAATATGCTCAAACCTTAGAATTGAATCCGAATGAAATAATTGCCAAATACGATAAAGCAAAAGTCGGTTTGCCTGAGAAAGAATCTGAACCAGATAAACAACCCGCACCCGAAAAAGAAAAAATTGAATCTGAAACTGAAGTCGAAACAAAACAACCCGAAGAAAAAAACGAAACTCAAGCCGAGAAACCCGATTCCGTTGAGGAACCAAAACCGGAACCTAGTGCTGAGTTAAAATCGCCAGCTTCTCCGAAGAAGAAACTGGCTTTTCTTTTGGGTGGGGGAATCAGCATCATTATGGCGGTGGCTGTTTATTTTGTCTTCTTTAACAACGGGCATGAAAATATTATAGTTGAGAAACCTTACGAAGAAGTTTTGAATGAACAAAGCAGCCGGTTGAAGGAACCGGAAACCGTACCCGCAAAAAAAGAAAATATGGAGGCGGCAGACGACAGTTTAAGACTATTTATTAAAGCTAAAGATACAGTCTGGTTAAAAGTAACGGCTGATTCATCCGTAACAAATGAGTACTTGCTTTCACCAAATAAATCCCTCCTTGTTAAATCTTTGAAAAAATACAGGCTGGTTGTTGGAAATGCAGGCGGTATCGATTTGGAATTGGACGACAAACCTCTCCAGCCGATAGGTAAACCAGGAGAAGTGAAAACGTTACTTATTAGTCGCCAGGGAATTCAATTTTTACCAAATAATCTCCCTTCCCAAGATGAGCAAAACAACCGAACGCCGAATTGAAGAATTGAGAGAGCTGATTCGGGAACATGATTATAACTATCATGTTCTTGCCAAATCCGTTATCAGCGATTTTGAGTACGATAAGCTGTTTAAGGATCTGATCGATTTAGAAAGTGCGAATCCGAACTTGATTACACCGGATTCGCCTACACAACGCGTCGGCTCGGATCTTACAAAGGAATTTAAACCCGCCCCGCATAAAACCCCTATGTTGAGTTTATCCAACACTTACAATGAAGAAGAGCTATTTGATTTTGACCGGCGTGTGCGGGAAGGACTTCCTTCAACAGAAAAAGTTAGATATGTATGTGAGTTAAAGATTGACGGCGTTTCTGTTAGTCTTCGATATAAAAACAGAAAACTAGACGTTGCAGCAACAAGGGGCGATGGTACAACCGGTGAAGATGTTACTACTAATATAAAAACAATTCGATCTGTTCCGTTATCGGTAAAGAAAAATTTGCTTAAGGATTTTGTCCTGTCTGATTTTGAGGTGAGGGGCGAAGTTTATATGGAACTGGAAGCTTTCAGCAAGTTAAACCAGGAAAGGGAACTAACCGGTGAAAAAACTTTTGCCAATCCCCGGAACTCAACTGCAGGTACTATAAAACTTCAGGATCCGAGAATCGTTGCAAAAAGACCGCTTCAAATTTTTCTTTACTATCTTTTTTCTGAAAACCAACCGCTTAATTCTCAGTACGAAAATCTCAAGACACTTGAGAAACTGGGTTTTCGGGTAAATAAGAATTACAAGCTTTGCGGCGGTATGAACGAAGTATTGGAGTTCTGTAAAGTGTGGGAAGAAAAAAGAGAAAAATTACCCTACGAAATAGACGGGGTTGTGATAAAAGTCGATTCTATTAATCAACAGAGAATTTTAGGCAGTATAGCCAAATCGCCGAGATGGGCCGTTGCCTTTAAATTCAAGGCGAAGCAGACTTCAACGAAACTTCATAAGATTACCTGGCAGGTTGGGAGAATTGGTACGTTGACGCCGGTTGCCGAATTGGAACCAGTATTTTTAGCGGGTTCAACAATAAGCAGGGCAACGCTTCACAACATGGATGAAATTAAACGAAAAGATATACGGGAAGGCGACACTGTTGTAATTGAAAAAGGAGGAGACGTAATACCCAAAGTGGTCTCAGTTGATCTCTCGAAGAGACTAAAAGACTCGGCTTCGACAAAGCCGCCAAAGACATGTCCGGTATGCGGTTCCAAATTATTCAAGCCTGAGGGCGAAGTTGCTATTTATTGTGAAAACAATTTATGTCCTGCTCAAATTAGAGGAAGACTTGGGCATTTTGCGGCACGTGGGGCAATGAATATAGAAGGTCTGGGAGACGCATTGATTAACCTTTTTGTCGATATGGGTTTCCTGCACTCTTACTCCGATATCTACAATTTGAAAAGTAAACTGGAAGAATTGGTTAACATTGAGAGACTTGGTGAGAAAAGCGTAGATAACCTGCTTAGTGCCATAGAAAAAAGTAAAGAAAATAGCTTTGAAAAAGTTTTATTTGCGCTGGGAATACGTTATGTTGGAGCAGGAGCGGCAAAGAAAATAGCAGATCATTTTTTGTCTATCGATGCATTAATGAAAGCCGGTGAAGAGGAAATAGAATCCGTGTATGAAATTGGTCCGAGTATAAGTAAAAGTATTGTTAGATATTTTGCGGAGAAGAAAAATCGTGAGGAGATTGAGAGGTTAAAGAGAGCAGGTTTAAAGTTTGAGGAGAAAGAAGTTAAACCTGCCTCGACTGCGTTGGGTGGAAAGACATTTGTTATTACCGGAACTTTGAGCAATATGTCGAGAGATGAAGCAAAAGATAAAATAGTTTCTCTCGGCGGGAAAGTTACAAGCAGTGTGAGTAAAAATACGGATTATGTTGTGGTTGGAGAAAACCCGGGTTCGAAGTTTGACAAAGCACAGAAACTCGGCATTCCTATTCTGTCGGAAGATGAATTCAAAAAATTGATTGAAGAAAGCTGAAATGTTTACTACAATAAAGACAAAACTCGCGCATTTTGTAATTAAGAGAAAATTCTCTAACCGGAATGGTAAACAGATCAGCTATAATAAAATTATTTCTTCTTCTCAGGAGATTTTTATCATAATGCCGAAAGAGGATGGTGATTTTTACCACGCATTGACTCTCCTGAAATTTTATTTAATTCACAAGAAGCGAATAACTCTTTTTCTCCCGGATCATAAATATAATTTGATTCCTGAAAAAGAGAAGTACCGCTACATTTCCTTTTTGCCGCAGCAAATCACGAAACTGTTTTTACCTGACAAGAACTTGATCGAGAGACTACAGGAAAGGGTTTTTGATGCATTGATCGATTTAAATAGAAGCGAAGATGTATTTTACAGTGCAATTTCCAGCATAGTAAAGGCAAAATTAAAAGCCGGATTTGTAAAAGGTAACTCGGAACGCTACTATAATTTGCTGTTTCAGAATAAGATAACGGACCCGGAAAGTTCTTATAGAAATTTGCTTAATTCACTGCAGATGTTCTAAGAATATAATGTTTGGAAAATTGAGTCGAATTCTTAGATTTGTAATAGAACTATATAAAATTAAGGCAATAAATGAGCGAAAACATCAATTATGAGATAAAAAGAACCGGGAACGTCGCCATTTTTAAATTGAATGAAAAACGGTTTGATTCTGCTATTGCTGGTTTTGTTAAGGGGGAGTTGACGATTCTTCTTCATACAGAAGAAGTTAAAAAGCTGATTATAGACTTATCCGAAGTCGAATATTGCGATAGTTCCGGGCTCAGCGCGATCCTTTTGGCTTTCCGGATTCTCCAATCGAATGAAGGACAAATTAGATTAGCATCGCCTACAAAGAATGTAAAAACGCTCATTGAAATTTCCCAGTTAAACAGGGTGCTTCCCGTCTGCAACACTGTGAACGAGGCACTAAAGGAACTGGAGACTATTCCTTAATCTGATCACGCCGATTATTCTTTCTTTTTGAACAATTTCTAGCGCAAGTCTTTATTTAATTTTTGGGATAATGGTAGCATAAAATTATGCGTTGAGGAAAGGTCTTTTCATATAGATTTAGAAATCTTTTTAGATTACTTCTTCAATAGAAATTCTTATTTTTCACATGAAATGAATAATAATCGTATCATGATCTTATGTCAACAATCTTCGGTTATTGTAAGTTGATTTGATGATTCGATCACTGGTAATATTCCGGGATTTGCTCAACGACTCAACCGATC
>CAZRIQ010000131.1:0-6374 GCA_964600175.1 uncultured Melioribacter sp.
ACATCTATATCGAAGTTTGTGGTTTCACTTCTTTCGATATAGAGCTCATTAAGTTTATCTCGATCCTTCATTGCATCAAGCGCAAGCTTAGTATCCTTTTCTTCTTTTGCTTGTAAGACAACCCATTCACGATCAAGCAAGGCTTTATCAAGTTTTTTATCTTTCTCTTTTATCAAGAGAGATTTTATTTGTTTACGAGCTGCTTCAATGTATCTGATTGCGGTACGTTTAGAGACTCCAAATTCTTCGCGAATTCTGTTGTTAAGTTCGAGCGATGTTTGAGCGCTTTTCTTAAACCATTTTTGATGATTTTCTAAAATAATAATCGTAGTGATATTTATACGGTTGAGGATAGTTGTAGTCTTTTTTTCAGAACTTTTTATTCGTGGCATTGTTAAGTAATTTTATTTGTAAGAAAGTAAGTTAATTTTTAATCAGATTCAATAAGCTCTTTAATTTCGCTCGCGATTCTGTACTCCCAATTCACCTCGTTTGTGTCGGCTGTTGTGTATCTCAAGAGCTTCCATCCGTGCATGACGGCAAGGTTATATTTCTTCGCGTCGTTAGCGTAACCCTTCCCGCGCGTGTGTCTGCCGCCCGTGAATACTCCGCCTTCAAACTCAACAGCTATTTTATTTTTCGGTAAAGCGATGTCGAAACGAAAACGCCGATCATGTAAAAATTTATATTCTCGTTCGTGTTTAACTTTTAGAGCAGTCAAAGCGCTTGAAATCATACCCACGTAATCCGGCCCGTCTTTTTGTTGGGGAATTTTTCCCAACTTTTTTGTAGGAATATTTTTAGTCTGATCTGCCAACCTCTCAATATCCTTCATAGTCCAGCCAGGAAAGCGACTCATGCGAATAGCTCCAATTGAATATTTAGAACATTGATTGAATTTATATGCTCAATTAATTTTTTAATGCAAGGATCAGTTAATCTTTTGTGTTTTTCTGAATATTCACCTTTGCTTATTAAACATTCTAATAACTCTCTTGAATAGTAAAGATCGGCCGCTTCAAATGTTTCAAACTCTCCCCATTTTCGCCCGGGGGCAAATCCTCCGCCACCATCACCACAACTTCCACCGCCTCCAACCATGTGATTAATCCCACCAACCGGAATTTCATCTTGAACTGTAATTCTAACTTCAGCAAAACAATAATTCCTTTTGTAATAAAAAAAAGTTTGTTCCGCCATATCGCTAGCTATCACAGGATAGTCGGGAATATTCCATCCATCTTTTATTGGCAAAGAACAAGGAAGCTTTAGAGATTTTACCCATGAAGTGTTATTCAAAAAATCATTATAGTTTATGCTCATACTGCCTTATTAAATAAGTTTAGTTGATTCATTAGAAAATTTTATTCCTCTCAGCTGCAGAAATAATTTGTGCGTTGCTTATTTGTTTTCGGTAGTGGTAAACCAGCCACCAAAGATAAGCGGACTGTTTGTCAGTGATTTTCGGATTAATCTCAGTAAGTTCCTGGAGCATGGCATTTGCAAAATCAAGATGATTTTTTGTGTATGCTGAAAACGTGATCCCCTTCAAACTTTCAATCCCATCTCTTTCTTCAAAGGTCATCTGTCTTTTTTCATCAGAAAGTTTTTTTACTTCCGTATCGAGAGAAACGATCTCATAATGCTCCCGTCCAAGTTGTGATAAAATCTTTGTCGCTTTCAATGAGTTGATCGGTTTTGTCACAAACTTTTTAGTTTTTTTATTTCTGATTTTATAAACTGTGCTCATTTTCCCTCCATAAGCCTTTTTTTGCCAGCTAAACTAATTTTATTTCTTGAATCTCTTTTAATTTAGGTTCGATTATTTCCCCAGCTTGCATCCAATTTCCATTAGTAAAAAACCCTAAAAGCTTTGTTTTTTCTTTGATTGTGAACTTTTCCGAGTTCTGTTCATAGAATTCCTTATATTGCTTTAATTTTTTTTTCTTGAATTCTTCATCCTCGGCGGCCTGATCCTCTGAAGCTTCTTTTCTCAAGTTTTTTGCTTCATTTAGTTGCTTTTCCTTTAGTTTTTCAAGTATTTTCTCATGTTTTGCGGTGATTTTTTGCTGAATGTTATTACAAAGTAGGTCAATTCGGACCCCATTTGTTCGATTCAGTCCCGAAAATGTTTCGATTATACAGTTTTCAATATCTTTTTCAGTCATTTTTTCTGGAATTTGAGAAAAGAATTTCAATACCGGTTCGATGTGTGTGATCCTGTTCGGATCTGAAATCTTCGTGTGTAAGGAAAATAGTTCTTTTATTTTTTTAAAGTGACTTTCAGAAAAAAAAGTAAGTGAGTTTTTCTTCTCTCCACTTTCACTTTTATTTAATTCACTTCTCTTCACTTCACTTTTATTCACTTTGTTGTTTAGTTCGGGGGAACTTTTAGAAAGTTCGGGGGAACTTTCGTCTTTTTCGTCCGAACCAGTATTTTTTACCGATTTTTTTCTCTTGCGAGACCGTTCTCGATCTTCCATAACCGATTCTAAAGTCTCCTGTATTATCTTTGTGGTGTAGATTCCGGGTTCAATTTCCTTGAGAAGTTCGACATCTTCCGAGGTGAGTACCGCCAAAAAATCCAAAAGTTCGGGCGAACTTAGTGAAAGTTCGTCTGCAATTACTCCAATGTTTCGTTTTTTTGTAAGGTCTAATTTACAATTTTCGGATATTGCAATCATATTATTAAGTGCCCAAAATCTCCCTTCAGCCGCCCAACCCTCAATAAAATTTGGGTATAGAGACCGCAACATTTTAAATTTCGGATGCCTATGTGATTCACTTTTGTGTGGATAATAATCAATATTCGTTTTCAAAATTTGATCCCAAATAAAAAACCCAACAAGCGAATTGAATGAGGCAATTCACGAGTTGGGTTTATTTTCGTACGAAGTTAATTTTAAATTCATTTTAAACTGTCCTCATTACAGTGATTTTAAAGTAATATTTTTTATTGAATGTGTCAAATTAAATCTCATGTAAATAAATCCTTATCATTGAACTTATTTATTTCTTCGATCTCCAAAATAATCATAGGTTTCAATCCATAATATTTTTTAACATTATCCATCCAGCAAACTTGAGAGTCATTATAAAAAATAATTCCTTCCAATGCATCAAAAAGTCCTTTCTGAAGATTATCGGTTAAGTCTGGCTTTGTGCTCTTATAAATTAAACCACCGGTTTGAATAAAACTTATTTCTGATTTTTTAAAACTTTTAAGCGGAGGAAAAATATAATGTAGTTTGTTAATTTTAATAGGTCCGCTAAAAGGTTGAAATCCTTCAGGTAATTGCAGAATGACAATGCTTTTAATATTATTTTCATTATCAACAACTTCTTTTTTTTGATATTTATGAATAAAGCCTTTGCCGTCCTTTGTTGGTCGGTATGCAAATCTTGCCGATTGTTTTGGTTTTGGAATTCCGGGAATTATTAAAAATAATTTTTTCATGCTTTTAAATTTACTCCCCACTTACTTTTTTGACCTTTATAAGAAGGCAATCCCAAACCTTTCATAGTTATTTCATATAGGTCATTTATATAACTCTTTTCAAAGTCGTTAAAAGGCTCATTGTTTTTAATCATCGATTGAAACTGTAAAAAAGCTACTCGATTCTTTTTAGTTGCTTTCGAATTAAACGCAGAAATATTAGCAGAAATAAATTTCATATAATCAACAGCATGTCTTTGCGTCGCCTCTTTATCAGAATGAAATCGAGCGGTATTTTTGGGTCTAAGTCCGCTCATTAATTCGCCGCCTCTTCAGTTTCTTCTTCGCTCTCAACAACTTCATAGCTCTGATCTTCAATGTTAATAGGCGGGAATATATACCATGAAATTGCTTTGCGATCAGTTCTGAGTTTATGTTTGTATTTAACACTTAAAATTTCTTTTATTGCTTCGTGACTGCATTTTATAAGCAAGCATCCTTTCACTTTTTCAATTTCACCAATAGGGATGTCATGGTCTTCCAGGTCTGATGGATTATTGGCGACGAATGCTTCCTTGTCTTCAAAATTAATCTCATTCACATCAATACCAAAAATATTCAGAAAATAATTAAGCGGCTTATCTTCTTCGGTTGTATCTGTATTAAAAACATTTAACTGTGATGGATCACCGATTTCTTCAGCAGTCATATCCTGCGTCTCAATAACTTCATTATTATCGGCTCGGTAAAATGTTTTCTTCCCGGTTGTCGGATCGTCTGCTTGAACATAACAATTTATTTTCTTCGGAGCTTTACCTGATTGTATCATTCTGCTTTTTGCAAGGACTTCAATATCGAGTCCATCGATCTGCTTTTTATATGCTTTATTTATCTCATCTTTTTTAGATGAGAGCGTTTGCATTTGTATTCGCTTTTCGGCAAGCTCTTTTCCAATTTCGTTTTGTTCATGTTCCGATAAAGATACTTCAAAAGTTTTTTCAAATGTTTTCATTTTATTGCTCCTTTGTTAGACTATCAATTTTTGATTCGAGTTTTTTTATTTTAAAACACCAAGGATGATAATAATTATTATCAATTTTAATTTGTGGACTTTCCATTAAAAAGAATTTTTCTGATTCTTGATAATAAATTTTGCTTCCACAATAAGCGCAAATCGGAGGATCATTTTTATTACATCCAGAAAATAAAAGCAAGAAAAATATTATTATTAAGAATATTTGATTACTATTTACCATTTTTTCTCCTTTAAGATTAGGGGATAGGGTACTATGCTCATTCATGACCTTTGCGAACCCTTATGGGCTATGTGTCGGCGCATACTCACAGAGAGACGCTTTCTGATATTCCATTTAATCGCATGATGGTTTCTTAGTTTCTCTGTTATACCTTATTGTCTTTAAGCGTTTAAGCTTCTATCCCCTTTAATTAAGTGATTGTTTGTTATTAAAAAAAATTGCTTAGTTAGCATCAAAGTCATAGCCGCATTCATCATCTTCATAATCATAATTGTTTCGTTCATATTCTTCCGCCCAGTTCTCGTCTTCTCGTTGTTTAATAATTGCTTTCTCTTCGGCGCTGCGGCTTTCTGGTTCTTTAACTACTGCACGTTCATAAATTTCTAAAAATCTTCTTTTTTCGAAAACGTCTTTCTCTCGTGATTTAGCTTTTTGCTTTGCTATTTGGTATTGCCGCACTGCCTCATCTGCAAGCCTCTGCACATCTTTTCGCATTTCATTTATTTCTTTATTTGATACTTCTGAGTCTGTAGATTTACTAACTTCAAAATGACAATAATCATATGACAACATTATTTTTACGCTTGCGCCCATAATAAAACTCCTTTAATTAAATTGTTTATTAATGATAAATATTGATTTATTATTTTCCCGTCCGATGATTTTAATAAATTCTTTTTCAACAAGTTTTGAAAACCGCCCGGATATAATGTTCAAAGGCCTTTCCATGTATTCTGCAACCTTATGCATTGTGCAAGGTTGTATAACCTTTACCGCGTTATAAACCTCTTCTTCTCTTTGCGTGAGAGTTGGTTTAATCATTTTATAATAATGATCTATCTTATTCCCAAGAGAAATATTTTCTTCAGGTTTATCGAATAATGTTGGTTCGTTGTTCATATTATATTAGAAATTTTTCTTGCACAATCTATACATAATAGAAATTCTGAATCACCTAACATAATACAATTTTCAACATAATTACCACATTCACTGCATGTTATATGAGTCCATGAATCGTTTCCTATTATTTTTTCAATTACCTTTGCATTTGTTTTTTCTAGGTCTAAATCAGATAGCAAAATACCAATTTTTTTGTGATTGTCGCTTACATGAATACTATCAGTGGGATATTGCTTTATCCATCTTTGATAAACTTCCTTTATCATATCGCGTTGTGTAATTAATTTCATAAATGCTCCTAACAAACACTCACCGGCACGCCGGTAAGCTTTTCTATTTCTGATTTAAATTGTTTAGCGTTACTGTTTCCATCACTGAGATGTAGCAGCTTTATTTCTTTCAGCTTCGACAAATCATTTGCGATGAAGAATTTCTTAACATTCTCAAGACTGAAATGCGAGCTCAATAATCGCCTCTTTAAAAATGAATTTGTTCTTTCTTCAGCGATATTGTTATTTAAGATTTCCCCGGAATAATTACATTCGATTGCTATGTAGTTTAGTTCTGGAAATTTATATTTGATATAAAAAGTATCAGTTGCAAAAAGAAGCCTTCCAAATTCGCGATGATAAATTAAAAATCCAAGAGGCTCCGCTGCATCGTGTTGTAATTCAAAAGGAAGGATAGTAAATCCGCCGAGACTAAATTGTTTTTTAGATTTAATTATGAACGCTCTATGCCCCTTTGTTGATAGAGCTTCGAGCGTTCCGAGTGAAGAA
>CAZRIQ010000132.1:0-6373 GCA_964600175.1 uncultured Melioribacter sp.
CGGTCTTTAAATGTTCCGGGTTCGCCTTCGTCTGCATTACATATAACATATTTTTGGTCAGCCACTGCTGCTGCGGTTAACATCCACTTTGTTGATGTTGGGAAACCGGCACCGCCTCTCCCCTTTAATTTTGATTCCTTAAGCTGGAACAAAATGTCTTCGCGTGAACCGCTTAGTGCTTTTTTAACAGCTTCACCGCGAGTGTAATCTGAAAATAATACTGTTCCTTTTCTATTTTTCTTTTTCATCGTTACCTCACACCAACTCGTTAAGAATTTGAACAATCTTACCTGGCGTCAAGTGTGAATAAACTTTATCATCGATCAACATAGCCGGTCCTTGGTCGCACATCCCTAAGCAATTTACATATTCAAGTGTAAACTTATTATCTGACGTAGTCTCGCCAAACTTTATTCCGAGTTCTTTTTCTATTGTTTCAGCAATATCGGATTTCCCTTGTAAATCACAAGTAATAGTTTGGCAAAGCCGTACAATATATTTTCCTTTTGGCTTTGAGTTGAGAAAAGAATAAAACGAAATTACACTGTAAACTTCGACCGGGTGGATACCCAAAAGGTCAGCTACTTCTTGCTGAGCTTGATCGGAAATGTACTTATGTTTCTTCTGGATATCTTGAAGGATCGGTAACAGCGAAGAACGTGACTTTCCGTATTTCTCAACCAATTGTTCGATCTCTTCCGTTAAAACATCTTTTTCAAGTGCTATCATTTTTTCTCCTCTTCCAGTGTCAATAATTTTTCAACTTTTTGAAGCAGCTCTTCCGGTGAAATCGGTTTTTCAACAAAGTCGTCTACCGGAACCATTTCGCTTTTGTCAAAGTCGAGCCCAATTGCCTTTGAGATGGAAGTGTACATCAAAATCGGGGTTTTAATTTTTTCTCTCCTAAGTTTCTGCGCCAGGAAAAAACCGTCGTCCGGCTCTTCCATCATTACGTCAAGAATAATTAAACTTGGTTTCTTCGATTTAATAATGTTATAACCGTCGTCAGGATTAGTAGCCGTAATAATATCATAGCCTTTGGATCTTAAAACCAGACTGCTGGCATCAAGAATATCCGGATCGTCGTCAATGATTGCTATTAGTGCCATCTTTTACCTCGTTTGTTTATTAATTTATTATAAATCCATTCATGAACAACCAATATTATTAAAAAATTATTTAGGTTGTTTTACAACTTGGAGTTTAAACAAATCTGATTGTACATCTTTTTCTCTGATTATTAGTAATTCTTGCTATCGTTTACGCACATAGTATGCCAACGTCTATTTTTTATTTGTCGAAAAATGATTTATAAAAGTCTGAATTTGGAAATTATTAAGGAGCTCTTTTCCTAAGTGTGAGAATTCCCAAATGTTAATATCAGAGACAAGAAACGCAAATTGCAAACAAATTTTACCTGAAATAAAATTTGTACAATCCGGTTATTTATACGCGGCTCTTTTTATATCAAATCTAGTTTTTTATTTTTTGATAACGACTCTTCTTTGAGTTTCTTTTTATATTCAACCAGTTTTTTATGAAGTTCTTCGTTGGATGTTCCCAAAATCTGCATAGCAAGTAATGCTGCATTCTTTGCGTTATCAATAGCTACAGTTGCTACAGGCACACCGCTTGGCATCTGAACAATCGAAAGTAATGAATCTATTCCGTTCAATGATTTGCTCTTAACAGGAACACCGATGACGGGCAATGCCGAGTGAGACGCTATAACACCGGGTAAATGCGCTGCCCCGCCGGCACCGGCAATAAAAACTTTCATTCCTTTTGCCGTGGAGGAAGTTATATACTCTTTAAGATAATCGGGTGCGCGATGTGCAGAAATAATTCTTACTTCGTATGGAACACCGAATTGTTTACAAATTTCAGAAGCAGGTTTCATCACTTCGAAATCGGAATCGCTTCCCATAATAATTCCAACCAATGCTCTACTGTCTGCCATGTTTCTCCTCCCAATTACATCAATTATTTTCAAAAGTACGTCGAAAATAAACGATAGAAATATAATATCCAATTTCTCTTTCAAGATTATGCAGAAATAAGGAAATTTTTAGGAAGGACAATAAAAAGCGGGGCCGGTATATTCGTTCAACCCCGCTTTAAATCATGAAGGAATTAATCTTATCTTCTATTGATTGAACCAACCCCGGAAACATTTGTTTTAACGCGCTTAGGATCACCGTAAAAATTGATTGTTCCAACGCCGGAAACCGATGCTCTCAACGATTCGGAAGCATAAACATTCGAACTTGCTGCGCCGCTAACCGATACGGTAACATCTTCGGCTTTAAGGTCTTTCGAATCAAAATGTCCCGCCCCGGATACTTCAACATCTAATCTTCCTGCTTTACCGCTGGCATCCATCGAACATGCACCGCTCAACTCAACATCAAACTCGTCGGAATTTATTCCTTCGACATAAATAGAATTTGCACCGGAAGATTCTACTCTGTTTAGTTCTGTTGTGGTTAAGTAAATTTTGATTTCTTTCCTCGGCGAAATACTTTTTCTTGTATCGATATAAAGAGTATTACCTTTAACATATGTTCGAATATACTTCAACAAATTTTCTTCACAAGAAATCGATAAACTCGGTTCATCTCCAACATCAACTTTGACGGAAAAAGCCCCCGATACTTGTATTTCCCGGAATTCTTCAATCGTTCTAGTTTCTTCTTTTACGTGTCCGTTTCCTCTAACGCCCCAACCCCACATTCTGCAACCAGAAACTACTACACCGATAACAAATAAGGAGAGCAGAAATACTTTCTTCATTATTCCTCCAAATTTTTCTTTTTAGACGTTTGCAGGATTCAAAAGTTATAACGATTTTGCAGTGAGGACATCTACACAAAATTGAGATAATTATAATTTCTTTTAATATCTTATACTGGTTTTTAAAAATTGTGAGATGCTGAGTCCGTGGAGCCCACAAGAGAAGAACTAAATATAAAACTAGACGAAGCATACAACCATCTGAACGAAGGCAGGTACAGGTTAGCACTAAATACTGCCGAAGAAGTTGTCCAGTATTTACCTCAAAACGACGATGCAGTAATATGTTATGCATGGGCACTGTTGGAAAACGGTTATCCTGCAAAAGCTATGGAGTATGCAAATATCGCCGTCGATCTGAAAGGTAACAATTTTCGCTCGCGTTTTTTTAGGGCATATATCTTAAACCGTATGTCAATTTACGAAGGTGCACTATCCGATATCGACACTACAATAGAAGAACAAAAAAGTTACTTGTCAAGAACATACGTTACTAAAGCAAGAGCACTTGCAGGACTTCAAAAGTTTGAAGAAGCTTCAAAAGCGTTGGAATTAGGAATACTTATAGATAAAGAGAAGAATGAACAATTTCTAACTACAAAAGAGTTATTAAAAAAGATTCTCAAGTTGTTCAGATCGAAAGCGAAATTGACTTCCGCCGTCGTTTCAGAGTTGATTAAGGATTGTGAGCTTGCAATAGAACAAAAAGAACACTGGTTTTCTCTTCACGTTTCAAGAAAATTGCTGGAGGAAACAAAACTCGGTAAGGAAAGGAATACAGTCACCCTTATTGAAATCGAATCTATGTATTATCTTTTCCAATACAAACCGGCACTTAAAAAAGCAATAGGACTCAAAAACCAGTTAAAGAATAATGACAAGTTTAACTTCATTTATAACCAGTTGGTTAGACTTTCTCATGATAGTTCGGAAGATATGCCCGAGCCTTCAACTTCGGTTTCAAAACAACCTGCCGTCAAGCTAACATCTGATGTGAACCAATTTGTGGCCAATAAAGAGTTGTTCCGTTCGGACTCTGTTTTATTCCCCAATAACTTTGCGGATATCATTTCCATCAAAGTTTTTAATTTTGAGAATGATAAATCTACCGACGACAGGAAATACTTTAAACAATTCACATCATCGGTTATAAAAAGTGTCGGTGTGGAGGTAATTTTTAACAATCCGTTTTACAATGAGAAAGACAAACAGTATGACGGAACTGCTGTTTGGTATCTTAACGATTTTGAGATAGGAAGAAACCAATTCAGATTAACCGTTAAAAGCAATTGGGAGTCTGTCATATTTGTTCAACATTGGGGTGACGAATCAGAACGAATCTGGAAAGTAGGTCAGGCAAAGGTTGACGTCTACTTGAACAATTTTAAAACATGTGAAAAGTGGTTTGCAATCGGTCATACGCAAATAGTAGAAAAAGAGTCACTTGAAAAAGAGGAAGTTGAAGAAGAAACTGCACCGGAAAAACAATCTCTTGCTTACAAGGTTCACGAAAATGGAAGCGAAAAGTCCCTTGACGAATTGTTAAAAGAACTTGATCAATTTATAGGTTTGGGTTCCATAAAACGGGCAATCAAAGATTTAATCAGCTTCCTTGAATTTCAGAAAGAGAGAAAGAAACACGGTTTAAAATCCGATGAAAAAATTATTGTCAACTCTATCTTCATGGGCAATCCCGGAACCGGGAAAACAACTGTGGCAAGACTGCTTGGAAAAATCTTGAAAGCCATGGGAATTCTGCCGAAAGATCACGTTGTTGAAGTTGATAGATCAGCTTTGGTAGGACAATATATTGGAGAAACAGCACAGAAAACGGAGAAAATTATTGGTGAAGCAATGGGCGGCGTTCTCTTTATTGATGAAGCTTATACACTTGTAAAAAAAGGCGGAACCGGTCAAGACTTTGGACAAGAAGCAATTGATATTTTGTTGAAACGTATGGAAGACAACAAAGGTGAATTTGCGGTAATTACAGCAGGGTACCCGGAAGAAATGAATATGTTTTTAAATTCCAATCCCGGTTTGAAATCGAGATTTACACACACATTTAATTTCGAAGATTATACACCCGATGAACTTATTGAGATATTCCAGAATCTCCTTCAAAAAGAAGAATATAAAATTGCCGATGACGCTAAAGAAGAAGTTAAAAAGGAATTCATCAAGTTATATAGGGATCGCGATAAAACATTTGGCAATGCACGCTTACCAAAAAGACTGCTTGAAGATTGTAAAATAAACCTTGGCAAAAGATATCTTTCACTTTCTTCTTCCGAAAGAACAAAGGAAGTAATGGCAATTATTACAACCGACGATATCAAGGGTAGTCTTAAGAAAGAGAAAGCTAAAGAAGTAAAGCTACCGATAAATGAAGAATCGTTATCCGAAGCATTGAAAGAATTAAATAACCTGGTTGGACTTGAATCGATTAAAAAAGAAGTCAATGAGATGGTTAAACTCGTTAGATATTTTATTGAGGAAGGTGAAGACGTTAATGAGAAATTTAATTCGCACATTTTGTTTTTAGGTAACCCGGGAACCGGCAAGACAACGGTTGCAAGATTGTTCAGTAGGATTTATTCGGCTTTGGGAATATTGAAAAAAGGTCATTTGGTTGAAACTGATCGGCAGGGTCTGGTGGCAAGTTATGTTGGACAAACCGCAGAAAAAACAAGTGCATTAATAGACAAATCTCTCGGCGGAACTTTGTTCATAGATGAAGCATATGCACTAATTAAAAAAGAAGGTTCGGAAAACGACTTTGGGAAAGAAGCAGTAAATATTCTATTAAAACGAATGGAAGATGAAAGAGGTGAATTCCTTGTAATTGCTGCCGGTTATACAGATGAGATGGAAAACTTCATCAACGGTAATCCAGGCATAAAATCCAGATTCAATAAATCATTTCATTTCGATGACTACACTCCTGATGAATTAATGAAAATTGTGGACCGGTCGTTAAACAAAGAGAATAAAAAACTTGCACCGGAAATCGAAACGGAACTTCAAAGGTATTTCAATGAAATTTACCTGACTCGTGATAAAAGGTTTGGAAATGCAAGAATTGTCAGAAACATTCTCGATACAGTTAAAAACAGAATGCTTCTTAGAATTGCAGATATACCCAAAAATGAAAGGACCGAAGAAAAAGCTTCCACAATAATAATGGAAGATATCAAAGATGTTATCAGCAGAAAGAACGAAGCAAAAGAATATCAAGTGAAGGGTGACCCGTTAAAACTCCAGGAATATATCGATGAACTCGACAGATTAATCGGCTTGGAAAATGTAAAACAAGGTGTATATAAGTTAATGAGCGGTCTGCGTGTTGCCCAGATACGGAAAGAACGCGGCATGCAGGTAATTGAAAAAAATCTGAATTGTATTTTCTATGGAAATCCCGGTACAGGTAAAACAACTATTGCGCGTTTAATGAGCAAAATATTCAAAGAATTGGGCTTACTTGAAAAGGGTCATTTAGTAAAAGTTGACCGTGCAGATTTAGTTGCAGGTTATCAAGGTCAAACCGCTATTAAAATGAACCAGGTCATCAAGCAAGCGC
>CAZRIQ010000133.1:0-6367 GCA_964600175.1 uncultured Melioribacter sp.
AAGAATTAATTTGTTCGGTTATGCGGTCGGTGAAATCGATTATGTAAAACCTTTAGATAGGATCGATAAAAGCTGGGTTTGGCAGTTTAATATTATCGAAGGATTCTAAATTTTAATATATAATT
Organism: uncultured Melioribacter sp.; assembly: GCA_964600175.1. Lineage (GTDB taxonomy): Bacteria > Bacteroidota > Ignavibacteria > Ignavibacteriales > Melioribacteraceae > Pyranulibacter. The sequence continues at coordinate 126 of CAZRIQ010000133.1, forward strand.
GTCTTGAATTAATTCCCGGGTTGAATAAATCCCTCCTCAAAATTTCAACTTGGGTTCATCTTTTATAAATTAGCGCCTGATATTTTTATTTATTGCCCATTTCTAGTAGAAACGCAGAATGGGTTCGATTCCCCCAAAAATATGAAAGCTTGTATGTATGAATAAACCCAGCAATTCAATTTTAATAATATTCGGTGCTTCCGGCGACCTAACCGAAAGAAAACTAATCCCGGCAATCTATGAATTGTTGAAGCACGATCTGCTTCCGGAAAAATTTGCTGTTCTTGGTGTCAGTCGTAGCGACTTCTCGGACGAGAGTTTCCGCGACAAAATGAAAAAGGTTTTGGAAGAAAACGGTGATGGTAAAAGGATTGAAGATTTTCTGAAGCTACTTCACTACCGGAGAATCGATACGATGGTTGAAAGTGATTATTCGAAAGTGAAAGAGAGACTGGTTAGTTTAAAAAAACAAATGCAGATCGATGCGAATTATATTTTTTATTTATCAACCCCGCCAAAGTTTTATGGAATTATTCCTCCATACCTCGCAAAGATGGGACTTAACTCTCAAAGTGACGGATTTAAAAGAATTATAATTGAAAAACCGTTCGGGTATGATCTCGAATCTTCAAAAGAGTTGAATAAAAGTCTCTCAAAGGATTATTCCGAAAATCAGATTTACCGTATCGATCATTACCTCGGTAAGGAAACAGTTCAGAATATGTTGGTAACAAGATTTTCAAACGGAATTTTTGAACCCCTTTGGAATAGAAATTACGTTCATCATGTGGAAGTTACATCTGTTGAAGATATTGGCGTAGAAAACCGCGGCGGGTATTATGATGAGTCCGGCGCATTGAGAGATATGGTGCAAAATCATCTTCTACAGTTGGTAGGTTTGGTAGCAATGGAGTCACCGTCATCGCTCGATTCGGAATCGATTAGAAACGAAGCCCTAAAAGTTTTTCATTCGCTTCGACCAATTAAATCGGAAGAGGTAAGCAAATATTCAATACGCGGACAATATCTTCCATCAAAAATTAGGGGCGAATCGGTAAAGGGGTATCGGGAAGAGAAGGGTGTAAATCCCGAGAGCCGAACTGAAACTTATGTTGCCTTGAAATTTTATGTCGATAACTGGAGATGGGGCGGCGTGCCGTTTTATATCAGAACCGGTAAAAGACTGCCAACCCGTGTTACCGAAGTTGTTATCCATTTCAAACCGACGCCGCACTATTTGTTTAGTAAAACCGGTTCGGCAGATTCGTACAACCAGCTTGTATTGAGAATTCAGCCGGATGAAGGAATTCTCCTTAAGTTTGGAATGAAAGTTCCGGGTTCCGGTTTTAATGTACAAACTGTTAACATGGATTTTCATTATTCTAGTCTTGCAGATGTTTCTTTGCCGTCCGCCTACGAACGTTTGTTGTATGATTGCATGATAGGCGACTCGACTTTGTTCACTCGTGGTGATGCGGTAGAAGCGCTGTGGAAATTTTTGAAACCGGTTCAAGCCGCATGGGCAAACGATTTAAAGATACCTATTTACGGTTACCCTGCGGGAACGTGGGGACCGGAAAGAGCAGACGATCTTATCGAAGCCGATATGACATGGCGGTATCCTTGTAAAAATTTAAGCAATGACGGAAATTATTGTGAATTGTGAATCGGGCGGAAAATATGAATCATGAAATAAAAATTTTTGAAACTCCGGAATTATTAGCCGAGCAGCAAGCGAAAGACTTTAAATTCCTTTCGGGAAAGTATATATCCGGAAGTGGAAGTTTTAACGTTGCGCTTTCGGGCGGTGATACACCGAAATTATTCTTTGAAAAATTATCTCAAAATTATTCGGATCAAACTAACTGGATGAGAACGAAATTCTTTTGGTGCGATGAGAGGTGCGTCTCTCCTTATGATAAAGAAAGCAACTACGGAATGACGCAGAACGAGCTTTTAAAAAACATTAGGATTCCTGGGCTTAATATTTATAGAATTTATGGTGAGGACGATCCGGTTGAAGAGGCGGGGAGGTACTCATCGGTTTTGAAGGAAAACCTTCCGTTGAGAAATGGAATTCCAAAGTTGGATTTGATCTTCCTTGGAATGGGAGAAGATGGACATACTGCGTCGATTTTTCCGTATAACATTAATTTAATTAATTCACCAAAAATCTGTGAAGTATCCGTGCATCCCGCAACAAAACAAAAAAGAGTTACTTTAACGGGTAGAGTATTGAACAATGCCGACTTAGTATTCATTACGGTTGCAGGGTATGGAAAAGCCGAAAAGCTGAAGGAAGTAGTTGAAAAGAATAAAAGTAAAATCAATAATCCAATTGAATTAATTAACCCGGAATTTGGAAAGCTCTTTTGGTATTTGGATAAAGAAGCAGCCAAATTGTTATAGCAAAGAAAAGGTAAAAGAATGGCGGACAAAACTAAAATTGAAGGAAAGAATATCTCGTTTGAAATTCATAGTTATTATGAAAAAGTAATTGACAGACTGGCGAAATTAAAATCGGAAAATATCATTCAAAGAATTGAAACGATGGATTATACTATTTGGAGTGACAAACCGAAAGAAATAACCGACCGGATGGGCTGGCTGGAATCACCTGAGAGAAGCAAGTCCGAACTTGATGAAATAAAAAAGTTTGTTTCGGAGATAATTAAGGAAGGATTTACCCATGCTTTGTTGATGGGTATGGGCGGATCGAGTCTCGCTCCGGAAGTTTTTCGAAAGACGTTCGGAGTGAAAAAGGGGTATCTCGATTTATCAGTGATTGATTCTACTCATCCTGAGGTCGTTCTTGAATACGAAAGGAAACTGGATCCGGCAAAAACACTTTATATCGTTTCAACCAAGTCGGGCGGAACTATAGAGACAATTTCTTTCATGAAATATTTTTACAACTCTGTTGTTAAAAAATTAGGGATTGAAAATGCATCTAACCATTTTATTGCTATTACCGATTCTGGCAGCGGATTAGAAGACATTGCCAAACAATTAAAATTCAGAAAAATATTTTTGAACGATCCGAACATTGGCGGAAGGTATTCAGCTCTATCGCTTTTTGGAGTGGTTCCGGCTGCATTAGTCGGTGTTGATCTTGAAAAATTATTAGCAAGAGCTTCAAGAAGCCTCGACGATTTTATAAAACATAATGATGTCAATTCAAATACAGCTGCTTTATTGGGATGTGCAATAGGGGAACTGGCTCTTCAAGGACGTGATAAACTGACTTTTGTTATTTCGAAAGAGCTTGAATCATTTGGTTCATGGGTTGAGCAACTGATTGCAGAAAGTATGGGAAAGATAGGAAAAGGGATTTTGCCGGTCGATCTTGAGCCGGTTTTAAGTCCCGAATATTATTCAAACGACAGGATCTTTGTTCATATTAAGTTCAAAGGCGATTCTTCCAAAGACAACGAAATTGAAGCGTTGAAGAATGTGGGCTATCCGCTTATAACAATAGAACTGAATGATCTTTATGAATTAGGCGGACAATATTTTACGTGGGAAGCTGCAACCTCAATAATGGGCTGGGTTATCGGCATTCAACCGTTTAACCAGCCGAACGTGGAAGCTGCAAAAGTTTCTGCACGACAAATGATGAAGGAATATGAAGATAAAGGGAAATTGCCGCAACTTGCGATTTCAGTTAATGAAAATGGAATCGAAACTGTTTTGGATAAAAAATATTCATCAACAAAAGAAGCTCTTGATGAATTCCTTGGAAGATTTAATTCGGGAACCACGTCGGGTACGGATAGAAGTTATATTTCCATCCAAGCTTATTTGAAACCTTCAAAGGAAGTAAACGCAAGTCTACAAAAGTTGAGAACAAAGCTGCAGAAAAAATTTAAGTCGGCGGTCACAGTCGGTTACGGTCCCCGGTTTTTGCACTCAACCGGGCAGCTGCATAAAGGTGATGCGGGGAACGGGTTATTCATTCAATTAACCGGCCCAATTAATGAAGACGCGGCAATCCCCGATAAACCGGCTTCAGATGAGTCTTCATTCACGTTCGGCGTGTTGATATCCGCTCAATCACTTGGGGATCGCAACGCTTTGATTGAAAAGAAAAGAAACGTAATTAGGTTTCACATCAAGAACAATATTATTGACGGGTTGGATATACTGAGTTCTTTAATAGATTAATAGATAAAAATATGGCTACTCTAAAATTAAAATTCTCTAAACCGAACACAGATTTTTGGACGGTGTTAATTTTAGTATTTGCAACGCTGATTACAAGATTAGTTTATATCGAACATTATTTTGTCGATTTCGACAGCGTCGGTTTTGCCCTCGGTTCAATTTCATATTCACTTGAATTTACGCGTCCTCATTTGCCCGGTTACTTTTTGCACGTCAAGATTATTGCGTTGCTGAAAGCAATTCTTGGAGATGTACACACTGCTATATTAACACTCTCGGTAATCTATTCAATGCTCGCAGCATTTTTCACTTACGTATTGTTAAGAAAGTGGTTTGGACAAATTATTTCGGTTATAATTTCATTATTAGTCATTACCAACCCGATGGTTTGGTATTATGGTTCGGTTACCGATTCATACACATTCGAATGGTTCTTTGCAGTGTTCATTGTCTATTTGATGTTCAACAAGAAATTTGTTTTGTTCATCCCGATCCTAATTGCTGCCGGTGCTGGGATAAGGCAAACAACCGGATTATTCTTAGCTGTAATTTTTTATCTCTTCTTCTTTTGGAACAAACTCTATAAAAATTATAAAGTCTCGCAGTTGGTAATTTTTCATTTGATTGCAGTGGCTGTTGGTTTGCTGTGGTTTATCCCGATGGTTAACTCTACGGGGAGTTTCGGCAACTATTTGAAACTCTATTCGAATAACAGCCCTTTACCGAAAATATCCATAATGCAAAATGTGTTTCAAATGTCGTCTTATCTTGTGTTTGTTGTTGTGCCTTACTTTTTTGTTGTAATTGAAATCTTGTATAATTGGAAAAAATTAAAGCATATACGGCTTCACATCGATCCTGAAATCGTAAGATTGATTTTAGTCTGGATAATCCCTCCGCTGATATTCTTTATATTCTTTGTGTACTCGAAAGGTTATTTCCTTCTTATAATAGTTCCTTTTTATTTTATACTCGGTTTGTTTCTAAAAGACAAGTTAATAACTCCTACGCCGCTGATCATATCGATTATTGTGGACGTGCTGCTATATCTTTATTTCCCTTACAATGTTCCATCGATCGAAAGTATGAAGGATCCCGGAATCAGGTCGATAAAAAATTACGAAGTTTGGTATGAAAGGACTACATCATTTTTCCTTATGTCCAAATCAAGAATTGAATATAACGATTCATCAGTAGAAGACTTATCCAAGATCATTGAAACGTATCTTAATAAAAACCAGAACGGCAACTTGCCTTACTTTTTCTTTGATCCGTCTGCAGCATCTTATGCAAGGGGGTTACAATATCTATTCCCTCGGCCCAAACTTGTTACTATGGACCAGCTAAGCAGAGACAAATATGTATTGTATAGCGGTCTTGATGTTTCCGAACGCGAAGGTTTAAGAGATGTTTTGAAAGACTGTGTTATAATTTCTAGAAGTGACTTCACAACAAAATACTTACATGGTCTTTACAAAGACATCATTCCTTCGCTAAGGTTTGAGTTGATAACCCCGGATAGTAAGTATTTTGAAAAGATTGTTGATCAATACAATTTTTTGTTCTTAAGGCATAAGGAAGGGCGGTTATAAAACTCTCGCCCCGGGAGCTTTATAACCGCTAAAATTGGACTTTGAAGATGGGTATTTGTTTGACGCACCTATTAAGACGAATTTATATGCTAACTTGTTTCCATTTTTCATGTAGGTAAAAATTTACGACTACCTAATCCTGTTTTTTATTATTTTTGGTTGTAAACCGGTAATAGAAATTGAATTTTTGGGACATAACCTAAAGTATGTGTGCAAGCGATAGTAAAATTGGGATACAACAGAAGAGGCCGGTTCAATGAAGAAGTATACTGCAAGGCATAATAAATTTTTTAGATTGCTGCATATATGGGTAGGATTCAAAATGAAAATGCTGAATTCACGGTTGTTAAAAAGTAAAATTTAGATTTGATAAATTAGTAGTGTAAAAGTTAATTTTCAGTAAGTAATTATTGGCGCGTTCGTCTAGCGGTTTAGGACGCCGCCCTCTCAAGGCGGAGATCACGGGTTCGAATCCCGTACGCGCTA
>CAZRIQ010000134.1:0-6310 GCA_964600175.1 uncultured Melioribacter sp.
GGGATTGTTCTCAGGTGAAAAGGATGGGACAAAAATGTAATTCCCATCTTTATCTGTAACCGTAAGGAAATCTTCATAAAATAGAGCCAGTTCTTTCAAAACAGGTACTACGCGTTTGCGTAGGAATTCCAGGTCTCCGGTTGCGAGATAGTGATCCCAGAACGGGCGGCAACACCAACCGCCGGCGGAAATCCAGTAGGGATGAGGCCACCTTTCCCCGGAATTAGAAGCATAAGAGTAATGGAACGTTACGCCCATTCCTTTATCCGGCCAGAGATTATAGTGTGTTCCTCGCATCCCGAAGATGTTCTTTGCGTTAGTCCGGAAATCTGGGGCCAAACTCTCCATCCAATTGAAGTAGGCATCCATGCCTTCCCGAAAATCGCCCTGCACACCTGGTGAAATTTGCAGGTTGATATTAGCATTAACCTCAGCCGACATACTTGGATACTTACCGCTGGTAAGGATAAACCAGTAGCGTCCCATTTCAAATATCTTCTCCAGTAAAGCAGGTGAATAGTCCGATCTCGACCTCTGATCGGCGAAAAGTTCTTCCGTAGACATTCCGTATTGAGAGGCACCGCCGAAGTCTACGGTTACGCGGTTGAAGGCTTCCGACTGAACCTTGTGGTGACGCTCCACTAAAGCATTATAGTCTGGAGTAAGTTGTTCCACTGCCAGCCGCAGAGCTTTCACTTTATCTTCACTGTAGTCAGCAAACCATTCGATGCGAGTTAGAAGCATCACCGAGGATGCGTTATCAATGACCAGGGTCTCGTTGTCCAACTTGGCAGAGCCGCCGTTGCGAACCACGCGAACTACACCGGCAAAACCGCTGTTGTCTGTAGAAGGATCCAAACGACATTTATAAATCAGTCGCTGTTCGTTAAAGTCATGCTTAATCTCGCTTTCCCCGCTGCCGGTCGCTTTATTTACTTCCTGGTGAAACGCTGCATTTGGTCGCATTCTTCTCATAGAATCCAACAGTGTGATTCGGGCATTTACCAACTGTCCCTTCGGAGCGGTAATCAATTGTACAATAACATTGTCGGGTCGGGAAGTAAAAGTCTTACGAAGCCATTCGCCGTGCGTGTCATTCCAATAAATATTCGCCTCACTGTTCTCAAAATTAACTGTACGGACATAATCCTTGACCGATGTAGTTTTCGGAAAATCAAGATGCATCATAAAGGCAGGTACTGTGGGATGCGGCCATGTATTCAGTTTTATAGGACTCTTCTCCATTTCCTTGAAAGCGAATTCAACAGCTTCCTGGTATTTTCCGTCCATTACCATTTGCCGCACTTGCGGAAATATGTGTGCAACTTTTGGAGCTTCAAGTGGTCTTCTCCATGGCTTAAGCAGACTTTCATGATGGAAAAGAATCTGTTCCGCGTACGGATCCCCCATCAGTTCGATACTCATCGCTCCATTACCGGAGGTAATACCTTCGCTTACCGTCTTGCCGGGTATGATACTGCAAAAACCTTTCTTCGGTACAATGTTTCTCTTAATCCTTTCCTCCAACGGCATTGGTGAGACTCGAACATCAGGTGTCAATTTTGATTCCGCAAATACCGGTTTCTTAGGTAAGTATTTTTCTTCTTGTGCCCGACGCAGATAGCCGGCGGAACGGATATCTACTCGTTTCGCTCTTTTTAGAAATGAATTCCGGCTGGAAATTTGAGACGACTTTTTAAAACTCATTCCGCTTAAACTAAGCGGCGTAAAAAAATTAATCGAACTTACAAAACCGGCAGCGTATGCGCCTTTTTTAAGGAAAACTCTACGATCCACAATTTCCTCCTCGGGTTTGTCATGAATTCTTAATGTGATATAATTTATTAAGCACAATTACATGTTGACTTTGTAAAAATAAAACACAAGGAGAAACAAAACATTACACAAACAAATTAGACAAACTTTCAAAAAAAGGAAAGAAGAAATCTAAAAATCAAACGAGTCGTCAATGCCTTATATAGTCTGATCATAGCAAGACAGAGTAACTTGTTCCGCAATGCATGATACTTCCCTTTAAAAATATCTATTGTAGAGACGACCTGGTAGGTCGTTTCAAAACAACAGAAACTTAGACGACTCGGCGAGTCGTCTCTACTTAAAAGAACCGGTGTCTCATATCTAATATCTCATTGCTCAATACAATTTTTGTTGCATTTTCTTAAAAGCAAAGTTAATTTGTACTCAATTCTTGTGTTCTAAGGAAAGTTCATATACTGTTATGTTGGGCGGGTTTACCTTACTTCCCATAGAGAATCGAACTGCCGATCAAAAACATATATTGATGTTTTTCGTTGAAGAAATAAAAGTAATTTTTATATAGATGCTTTATAATACAGAATCAAACGGAGGGATAATATTTATGAAATTAATTTCCATATTAATATCGTGTACCTTACCATATATTACTTTTGCTCAGAAACCGGTTGTACCGGATTGGGCACAACCGGGATCAAAAACACATACGCAAATATCACCACCGTCAGATTTTCATAGACCTCCAAGGACATTAAATACGCCTATTGGAATATTTGAGGGTCAGTCAGATATTGGAGCAGCGCTTGTACCGGGCAGCTCCAGTTACAACCAGGATACAAAACAGTATACAATTACTTCAGCCGGTTATAATATATGGTATGTTCGAGATGAGTTTCGTTTTCTATGGAAAAAAATGTCTGGTGATGTTTCGCTTGCAACCGACATAAATTATCCGGATTCATCTGGCTACTTTGATCGTAAAGCTGTACTTGTCATTCGCGAGAGTCTGGATGATGATTCGAAAGAAGCTATTGTTGCCCTCCATGGAGATGGAATGATTCACCTTGCGTGGCGTCCTGAGAAGGGTCTCCGCATAAAAGACATGGAGTACCGTATCGGCAGTCGAGGAGGTCTACCCGGAGGTAAATCACCGGATGATCTTGTCTCTGCTCATGCCAAACGTATTGGTATCGAAAAACACGGTGATTCTATAGCGCTTTATGTAAGTATGGATAGTGAACCAATGAACCAATTCGGTTCCCCAATTCAGTTGCATATTAACGAACCATTTTATGTAGGAATTGGTTTTTGCTCGCATCTGCCGGACAAAACCGATACCGCAATATTGTCAAATGTTGTTCTTATAAATGCTGCCGGTGAAGTTCGATAAATCAATATGATACCTAGAACTAATTTTAGAAATAAAATCAGTTTTAATTATTAGGAGATACAATTGCTCTGTAAATTATCATTGACTATCTAGAGTAACTTCTTGACAGTCTTTTAATTAAAGCTAATGAAGAATTTTCATTGGAGTCAAAAATGATAAGAAGAATAATTATTACCGGCATTGTTCTAATTACAACATTATTCTGTTTTTCGTCATGTGCCCCTAAGAAATTGGATCGGCAAGGGCTTGTTGATTTAATGGAACAGTACATTGCGGCAGTTGCTAAAAATGATCCTTCCGGATTACCGTTTGCTGAAAATGTGAAACTTGTTGAAAACACAAAAGTAACGCCCATTGGAAAAGGGCTTTGGGAAACTACAACAGGCGGTTTTACTAACTTCAAAATATTTGTCGCAGATCCTGTTGCCCAGCAAGTAGGTGTTATCGGCGTTATTGAAGTAAATCATGATTCGACTATAATCAGCGCACGGCTTAAAGTTGTTGATGGTAAAATAACAGAGATTGATCATTTGATAATTCCGAGATATCACGGTGCGCTGAATCCGAATATGTCTCATGTAAGACCGGGATTAGTTACACCTATCAATCCGTCAGAAAGTGTTCCGCGTGAGGAAATGCAGAAGATTGCCAATTCTTATTACGACGCGCTTGTGCAGGATAACGGAGATTTATGTCCATTCGCGGACGAAAGTCAAAGGCGTGAGAACGGCGGAGTGTCCGCAGGTGCGAGAACTCCCGAAGAAGCCTATAACGATGACTTTTCTGTTTTTAGAAAAATGTCATGCCGCGATCAAATTAATACCGGTGTTATGAGTTATATTACTGATATTAACCGCCGCCGTTTTATAGCGGTTGATGAAAAAATGGGACTTGTAATGGCTTATTCCATATTTGTTCACAACGGCGAGCCGAAGGTTATGAAAATAACCGGTGTCCCCGGTATAACCGAAAGAGAAAATAAATATGGTCCGTTCGATTTGCCAGCCGCACATATTTTCAAAATCAGAGGCGGCAAAGTCTATGAAATAGAAGCCCTCGGATATTTGGATAAGCATGGGATAAAGAACGGTTGGGAATAATTAATTTATAAAACAGACAAAGTTGTAGAGACGACCTGGTAGGTCGTCTTAAAACAATAGAATCTGAGACGACTCATCCGTCTTGCGCTGAGACAAGTCGAGTCGTCTCTACAATAAAAATTGAGAAAAAATATGAACAATAAAAACATTCCATTTCAAACAATAGATTGGTCCAAAATTCCAAAAACTGAATATAAGGGAGAAACCGGAATTGCATATTGGCAAACAGTAGAATTACCCGGATTAAGAATCAGATTGGTTAAATACAGTGCGAATTACAAGGCAGATCATTGGTGTGAAAAGGGGCATTTTGTGTATTGTCTGGAAGGAAGTGTAATAAACGAACTTAAAGATGGAAAAAAAACATTATTAAATCCCGGTATGTCATACATAGTATCAGATCAATTAAGTTCACATCGATCAGTTACAAAAGATGGTGTTAAGCTATTAATTTTAGACGGGGATTTTTTAAAATTTAACAACCAATAACTCTCTGAAATAAAGGAGTAATTCAACATGAAAAAAACAATTCTTTCACTGCTGTTTTTAGTTTTACCGTTTGTTTTGATGGCTCAGAACAAAGTTACGTTAGTTCCCGATTCGGCGGTAACTCAAATAAACAAAAATATCTACGGACAGTTTGCCGAAGATTTGGGCAGAGATATTTATGACGGATTTTTTGTCGGTAAGGATAACGCAAAAATTCCCAATACGGAAGGTGTACGCAACGATGTGATAAAAGCGCTCAAAAAATTAAAAGTACCTAATATTCGCTGGCCAGGCGGATGTTATGCCGATACTTATCATTGGGAAGATGCTGTCGGACCATTAGATAAAAGAAAACCGGTTGAAAACCTCGCATGGGGCAATGTAAGGGAGGATAATAGTTTTGGTACTACCGAATTTTTAAATATGTGCGAATTGCTCGGATCCGAACCTTACCTTGCCGTTAATATGAATACGGGAACAGTTAGAGAAGCTGTTGAGTGGGTTCAATATGCAAATCATGCAAACGGAACAAGTTATATAACAGATATGCGCGAAAAGAATGGTCGAGATAAACCATGGCATGTTAAGTTCTGGGGAATTGGAAATGAATCATGGGACTGCGGCGGCAATATGTCCGTAGACCATTATATCAACTTGTACAAACAATTTGCTACTGCAATGACGAGTTACAGCAATACCGAAAAACTTTTCAGAGTAGCTGTTGGACCGGGCGGACCGGGGAATAAATGGACCGAGGAAATTATGAAAAATATTCCCGCGAGAAGATTTGAGGGATTGTCAATTCATCATTATGCAGTTACAAATTGGAATAACAAAAGTTCATCGACAGAGTTTACTATTGATGAATACTTTAGAACGATGCAGCAAGCATTGCGAATGGAAAATGTAATCAGCAGTAACAGTGCAATAATGGATAAGTACGATCCACGGAAAAGAGTTGCTTTGATTGTTGATGAATGGGGCGGATGGTATGAAACGGACACGTCCGGTCACGGACAATTATACCAGCAAAGCACAATGCGCGACGCAATGATTGCAGGCGTAACTCTTAATATTTTTAATAATCATGCGGACCGTGTTAGAATGGCTTGTTTGGCACAGATGGTAAATGTGCTCCAGTCGGTTATACTTACTAACGGGCAGAAAATTATTCTCACTCCTACTTATCACGTGATGGAAATGTATAATGTTCACCAGGACGCTAAACTTGTACCGGCACACATAACTACAAATGATTTTGTTATGGGAGATAGACACCTGCCTGCTGTTTCGGTTTCTGCTTCAATAGATACCACGGGAAAGATGCACATTTCTTTAACGAATATTGATAATGTTAACAGACAATCTGTTGACGTTGATTTAAAGGATTTTAATGCTAAAAAAATTACAGGTAGAATTTTGACATCGCCGGATGTTCATGATCATAATACATTTGATAACCCGACAAAAGTAGAGCCAAAAGCTTTCACGGATTTTTCCATTTCGGGAGAAAATTTGAAAGTAAATATGCCGCCAATCTCGGTAATAGTTTTGG
>CAZRIQ010000135.1:0-817 GCA_964600175.1 uncultured Melioribacter sp.
CGTCGTAATTTTGTTTGTCCATTCCGGGTTTTACAAAGTACTGCATTTCCATCTGTTCAAACTCGCGTGTACGGAACAGGAAATTTTTTGTGTTGATCTCGTTGCGAAACGCCTTGCCAATTTGTGCAATTCCAAACGGAAGTTTTTGACGACCCGAGTTGAGTACGTTCAAAAAGTTTACATAAATACCCTGGGCGGTTTCAGGTCTCAAGTAAACTACATTATCATCGCTTTCAACCGGACCCACAAAAGTTTTGAACATCAAATTAAATTTACGAGGATTTGTGAACGTTCCTTTGTTACCGCACTGCGGGCAATTAACTATCGCTAATAATTTTTCAGCCAGATTTGGATTTTCCAAAACGGCTGTAAATTTATCTTCAAGAGAACCCTCTTTTTCAAGCAGGGAAGGGTCCAACTCTTTCAAAGTTTTCTCTTTGTTCTTATCGCTTACCAATTCGGCGAGAGTGTCAAGTCTAAATCTCGATTTACACTGTTTGCAATCGATCATCGGGTCGGTAAAGTTTTCGACATGTCCGGAGGCAACCCAAACTTTGGGATGCATCAAAATAGAAGCGTCCAATCCTTCAACATCTTCCCGGTACGTCATGAATTTCCACCACTCGGACTTAACATTATTCAAAAGTTCAACACCGAGCGGACCGTAATCCCAGCATCCGTTCAGCCCGCCGTATATTTCACTCGATTGAAATACAAATCCTCTTCTCTTTGCAAGAGATACAATTTTCTCAATAACTTCATTTTTGCTGTTCTTAGCGATAGCACACCTCTTTTTTCTAAAATTTTTGGGCAAATA
>CAZRIQ010000135.1:827-6286 GCA_964600175.1 uncultured Melioribacter sp.
TCCAGTTCTCTTGTTGCTCATTCAAGAAAACTTTTTGGGCAAATATAATAAAAAGGAATAAGAAGTTAGAATAGATTGATATTGAAGACTAAATCAACCGGTATTTATAAGGCAAAGCTAAGTAGATACTCCAAAATACTCTTTAGAATATACTCCTGGGAATTGTAAAGATAAATTTGGATCCTTCACCCAACTTACTCTCGACCCAAATTTTGCCGTTATGTTTCTCAATGAATTCTTTACAAAGTATCAAACCCAAACCGGTGCCCTTTTCACCCCTTGTTCCGTGAGTCGTGATAAATTTATCTGCCTGGAAAAGTTTTGAACTAATAGTTTCATCTATCCCTTCCCCGGTATCTTCTACAATAATTTTAATATCGCGGGGCTCTTCCTTGACGACGATGGAAATTTTACCGTGCTCTGTAAACTTTATACTGTTCATAACAAGATTCCTAATTACAGTCTCGAGCATTTGCTCGTCCGCGGTAATTTTCAAATCCGGCGTACAGCTAACTTCCAAAGAGATATTTTTATTCTTCGCCGTTGATTCCAAAACTGAAACCGTTTCTTTCAACAAACCCGACAAGTCTAGTTCCTTAGGATCAAAGTCTATATTGCCGGTTTGAGTTTGCGACCAGACAAGTAAATTTTCCAAAAGCTGGTAACTCTGCTTAGCGGATTTGTTTATGTCATCCAGCAAAGCCAGTTTTTCATCATCCGACAGCTCGGAAAAGTCTTCTCGCAAAATTTCCGTATACCCCAGGATTGTATTGAACGGGGTCCTGAGATCATGCGCAATGATCTTAAAAAATTTGTCCTTTATAGCATTCAGTTCTCTATACTTTTCGCTTGCGGACTTTTTAGCCCTGTAACGGTTATAAGTTATTACGGCAATTATTATTACAAGAAGTGCAATGACCACAAGGTAGTTCCGCTGCTTCTTTTGGATTTCGTTGTTTTTCAAGAGTATTGCATTTTCTTTTTCGGTTTTCTCCGATTTATATGCAACTTCCATGGAGCCAACTAGCGCAATATTCTCCTGGCTCATTACGGAATCTTTCAATGCAATGAATTTCTTTGTATAGAAGAGTGCTTTTTTATAGTCTCCTTTCAACTCACTGTAGTCAGACCACGACCGGTAACAATTCAATTCTAAGTACGCTGCTTTCAGGTTTGTTGCAATGCTCTGTGCTTTCTTCAAATTCTCTTCTGCTTCCTTTGCTTTACCCATTTTTGCATATATCAAAGCAAGGTTATTCAGGTTTGTAACTTGTCCTTCAGCATAACTTATCTTAGAAGAAAGATCCAACGCACGCAGCCTATATTCGAGCGCCTTTTGCAAATTGTTTTGGGAAAAGTAGACGCCGCCGATTCCTCCCCAAATTGCCGCTAATCCTTTTTTATCGTCGAGAGCTATATATTCTTTTTCAGCCTCATCATAGTATTTAAGGGCAACATGTATTTCATTCATCTTGTAATAAACTTCGGCAATAAGATTCAACGCCAGTGCTTTACCAGCTTGGTCTCCGATTGCATTCCTAATTCTCAGCGTATAATTCAAATATTCCAGAGCCTTGATGTAATTTTCCTGGTTGTTATAAATTAACCCGATATTAATTGTACAAAATGAAATCCCGGATTTATTTCCGATGTTCTCAAAAACTTTCAACGCTTTAAGAATATAGTCCAGGGCTAATGTGTTGTTTCCCTCCAACCTATAAATACCGCCAATATTATTATTTGAGTATGCTATCTGAATAGAGTCCTTAGCATCTTCCGCAATCCGTAAAGCATTCTTATAAATGTCCAAGGCTTTATCATAATTCCCTAAATTACGATAAACAACGCCTGTTAGATTTAATGCCTTGGCTTCAAGTTTTTTGTTTTGAATTGATTTTGCAATTTTAGCTGCTTCCTCTCCGCTTCGCAGCGCGTCGCGAGGATTTTTACTTCTATAAATCCAGCAATAATCAGTAAGGATTCTTACCTGCGCAGTATCAGGTTTTCCAGAAATGCTGTTTAATAAGGAATCCAAATTTGATTGAGAAAAAAGGAGTGTTGAACTAAATAAGAATACTATTATAAATTTCATAAAACAGGTTGTCTAATATTTCACATCAAATTTAATATTCTTCCAAAATAATTTCACAACAATATTTCAAATCTACGAACGCCTATTGTAAAAAGATAATCAAAATGCTTTCAACCAAAAACCCAAACCGACGCCTATAAATGTTGCTATTGCATAACCAAGTGTTCCGCAAAGTATGGCGGGAAGAACTAGCGCCTTCCATTTTCTACCGACAGCCATAGCCGCAGCAGTTGTCGGTCCGCCCATATTTGCATTCGATGCTATTACAATCTCCGCCAAATCAAGTTTGAACAATTTACCTGCAAGAAGAATAAATATCAGATGAATGAACAATATCAATCCGGCAAACAGAAAAAGTACGGGACCGTAGTCAAGAACAACCCGGATGTTTGCACTTGCGCCTATTGCAGCGAAAAAGATTTGCATTAAAAATGTTCCGACCTGGTCAGCACCACCTATCTTACTTACGGATCTATGAAAAACCGTCGCTATCAATACAGTTATTGCCGTAATAATCAAAATACCGCTGCCTTGAACTTGAATAGCATCTTGAATTAAAAAACCTACTGCACAAATCGATGCGGCAATTGCAAAAGTTTTTGCCAGGTTCATCAAGTCAAGCGAATCATTGCCTTGCTCTTCGATAAAATCCTGTTCGCTAAAATTATCTGCATTTTCCAAATGTTTTGTCTTATATCTTTTCTGTAAAAATTTTACCGACGGAAGCGCAAACAAAATTAGAAAGTAAATAGCCATTACTAAATTATCAGCAGCAACACCAGCAGTTAAAATATTCGGTGCATTGAGGTGAACTGCTTCAGATGCCGCCACATAATTCATAGAACCGCCAATGTAAGTAGCCGAAAAAATTGCGGCAAGCTGCCAGCCGTGTTCGCCCAAGTTTATTAATTCAAATGCAGCAATCGTCCCGATTATTGTTCCAATCGCTCCGAAAATGAAAGCAATTAAAGTCGGCCCAGCTTCATTTATAATTCGCTTTATATTCGCTTTGAACAACAGCATTGGAATGGCAAGCGGAACCATGTAAGACCAGACAATATCATAGGAGGGAGCGCTAGTAGGAATTATAGACAAATTCGACAACACAAATGTACCTAGAATTGAAACGACAACAGCTGAAAGTTTTACACCCCATTTCGTCTTTTCAGACCATATACCGAAAGCAGCAACCGAAATTAAAATTGCCCAAAGAAGCCAATGTTGGTCGGGTGAAATAAGCGTATGCCCGTTCATTCAAATTTCCTTTCATGCCGTTATAATAATGAAGTAACCGGAAATCATATTAACTAAAACCTGAAGGGATGACAAGTACTATCCGGAATTTACATTTAATACTTCAAAAAAATAGGCAGGTTTGTAGGCCCGTCTGTCATTCAAGGGCGAATTAAATAAAGATCTTTCTGTCTATCCGAAATAAACTCACAGCCGTTGTTTGTAACAACAACCTCTTCTTCTATCGTTGCAATACCATAGCCGTCAATTGTCAATCGCGGTTCAATTGTAAATACCTGCCCTTCTTCAATAGTTATAAACGGAAGATTACCGTACCTCTCCCATTTGGGACCAAGCAAAGCTCCACCGTCGTGTGCAAATCTTCCAAGCTGATGACCAAGCCCATGAGGGTATTCTTCATAACCGTGTTTCAAAATATTTTCACGCGCTACCAAATCAATTTCCCAACCTTTCTTACCCGGTTTTAATGCATCGGCAGCCATCTGAATTGACTCTTTAATCACGTTGAAACCTTTTTCAACTTCATACGGAGCTTTATCTTCTCCATGTCTCAATACATACCAAGTTCTCTGCAGGTCGGAACAATACCCGTTTATCTTTACGCCAAAATCCATATTGATTACGTGACCGGCTTGAACTTTTCTTTCTGTAGGACTGGCATGTGCGCCAGCCGTATCGGGACCGGAAAATACTGCCGGGCAATGTTCTTTGTCCCATGCAAGTCCAAAATCCTTTTTCTCTACCAGATCCAGTACAAAGTCGGCAATTTCTTTTTCCGAGACACCCGGTTTAATAAATCCCGTTACCTCATCAAAAATTTTGAGAGCTTCTTTAATCGCTTCTTTCATTAAAGCCAGCTCTTTAGGCGATTTTCTACCTCTCAGCGCGGCTACAATTTCTTCGGATGAAACGAGTTTATCCGCAAATCCCGTGTCTTTAAAATGATCCATCAATTCAAGATACATCCCGTGTGTAAGTCCATCCGCCAAGATTGAATTTCTTGAATAGTTAACCGCAATTTTGTTCGGATTAATTTTACCGACCACTTCTAAAAGTTTCTCTTTAACCGACTTCAAATACGGATGAATGTTTTTATAAGTCCCAGTTGATTTCATATTTTCAAATTCGAGCGAACCGATAATCGCATGAGTTTCGCCGCTCTTGGTTATAATAAAAGCAGACTGCCATGTTGCATGTGTACCTACAATCATGTCCATCATCGGGTCCTTCATGTTGCCGGTCTCGCGTACAAACGTCATCCACATATCTATGTCTTTTTCATTTAAGATTTTCACAGCCTGATCGATTTTTTCAAGAATCAGATCATTCATTTAATCCTCCGCAATTAGTAAAAATTTCAACTTGAACCGTAAAAGATTACGGGAAAACGCCGAGTTCTAAATAACTATCGGCGATTTTGTTAACCGCATTAATATACCCTGCCGTTCTCAAGTCTTCTATTTTTTTGTTTGATAATTTTATATCCCTAATTTCATGGTAAGAGCTTATCATCGTTTCTTCCAGCCCGGAATAAACTAGGTCGATTTCGTCTGCACCATGAATTATTAATTTTTTCTTGTCTTCATTGATAACATGACCTGTAGATTTTTCGATTGCATCAACTATATTCTTGAAAGCTGATTCCTCAAATCGCTTATCCATTCTTCCGAATCTCACATGAGAAAGATTCTTTAGCCACTCGAAATAAGAAACGGTAACACCTCCTGCATTCGCATACAGATCGGGAATTATCATAATTCCTTTTTTAAAAAGTATTTCTTCTGCTGTAGAAGTAACAGGCCCGTTGGCAGCTTCAATAATAATTTTCGCTTTAATTTCCTTTGCGTTTGAGGATGTAATTTGTTTTTCCAAAGCTGCAGGAACGAGAACATCGCATTTCAACTCCAAAGCTTTTTTCGAATCTTTTATATTCTTAGCACCGGGGAAATCCAAAATCGAACCGGTCATTTTTCTATGTTTAACTACTTCTTCAATATCCAGTCCTTTTTCATTATAGATTGCACCTTCGTATTCAGCTAATCCGATCAACAGTGCACCAGAATCCTGAATAAATTTTGCGGCGTGATAACCTACGTTTCCAAGTCCTTGAACT
>CAZRIQ010000136.1:0-6277 GCA_964600175.1 uncultured Melioribacter sp.
TCGTTAGTCAGTTCGTCAAAATCATTTTTGAGAAATTCGGCATAACCCAGCAATGCAGAGAAAGGACTTTTAAGATCGTGAGTTATTAAGGAAAAGAATTTGTCTTTGTCTGCATTTAGATTTTGAATCCCATCGATATAACCTTTTATTTGATCTTCAAGTTCGGAAAGACCGGTTATATCATGATCTATATTTAGCTGCTTCAGCGGGGTAATCACACAGAATAAGCCAGTTTTGTTATTTTGCCGGTCGATTTCTATTGAAATTTTAAGTTCATGGTAAGTATCGGTACCGGAGTCTGTGTTGATAAAATATTTCTTGCCGGGGGTATTCAATGATTCAATTAACTGATTGAAATCGATTTTATTTTTCCCGTCGGTTACAACACTGAATAGATCGGTAATTTTTTTATTGAGTATATCTTCCTTTTTTTTGTATTGTGAAATACCTAAAAGATTATTGGTAAAATCGAGAACCAGTCCGTCTAAATTTGTGTATATAAAAATCTCGTTAAGATTTGATAATAGATTTGACAGTGAAGGATTAAATGAGAAGGGAAGATTAGCACTATTATTTTGATTAATTTTATTTGTGCCGTTATTCATTTAAATCAATTTTGTTATTATTACGCTCAGGTCGGAAAGAGAGCCCTAATAAAACTTTGGCAACATACTAAATAATTTTATTTGTTAAAAGACAAATTCAATTTTATAAGCATTATTAAATCAAATACCAATATTTCGATAATTTTTCAAACTTTTTTAGAGATATTGAAATAGATGAAATACATATTTTTCTTTCTCATGACAATTTTTACGTATAGCTGCATCTACTCCCAAAATGGTCTTTCAAAAAGTTATTATGCAGACGGAACAGTAAGGGCTGAAAGATCATACGTAAATGATATTTATGACGGAACTTCCTTCTGGTTTTATCCGAACGGGAATCTTCAAACAGAAAAAACATTTAGTCTCGGCAAATTGAATGGAACTGTTCGTGAATATTACGAATCCGGTTTGTTGAAAGAAGAATATAGTGTCAGCAACGGTGTAATGGACGGCGTCTACAAATCCTACTATGACAACGGACAGCTAAAAGAGATAATAGAATATAAACTTGGCAAACGTTCGTCTTACCAAAGTTTTCCGTACGATTCTACTTACAGGGCACCTGCGGAAGCATACCAAGCAGGAAATAGACAGTTGCAAATGCTCGAGAAGAAAAATCAAATCTTAATTTGTGATGCGGAAATTTGCCCGATCCCGATTGACGGGCTTAATTCGATTCAGAAAAATTTAGTCTATCCGGAACATGCTTTGATGTACGGACTTCAAGGTACAGTAACTTTAATTGCTACAGTCGATACAACGGGAAACGTTACCGATATCGAAGTGATAAAACATCTCGGTTTAGGGTGCGACGAAGCAGCAGCAGAAGCCGTTAAGAAAACAAGGTTCATACCTGGTCAAAGCAAAGGGAAGTATGTTGTATCACATGTCACTCTTAATGTTGAATTCTCATTTAACGAACAGCAGAATCAAGTCCCGAATAATCTTCAAACATATAACAACAAGACCGCAACTAACACTAACAACAAGACGGAAGAAAAGAGTATAGACTTATCAAATCAGGTTAAAAGTGAAAAAGCAAAACTGTATTATGATTGCAATATTGATCAGTGTGCAAAACCGTCAAACGGTTTGGAAACAATTCTGAAAAACATAAGTGTTCCTTCCATAGCAAAAAGACTTAAGTTGAAAGGCGATGTAATAATAGAAGTCACCGTGGACCGCTACGGTATTGTGCGGGATACTAAAGTAATAGAGGGAATCGGCTACGGCTGCGACGATGCAGTGGAGTCCGCAATTTTTGCTACAAAATTTGACCCCGGCAAAAACAATAACAAAGTTGTCGATTCGAAAGTAACTCTAACCATTCCGTTTGATTATAGTCGTTAGCTTGAAGCTGTATAAAAAACAGTTGTTTTTGTATTTCATAATAATATTTTTAATCAGCAGAAGTCGAAATTGCCGTCCCATTTATGGGACGGATAATAAAGACACAGAAAAATATTTCGGCTTTAGCCAAATCAAACAATGTGACTAAAGTCAGTTACTGGGTTTGTAATGATAATCCGTCCCGTAAACGGGACGGGAATTCAAATAAGAAGGAAATACCTAAATTTTTCATTATAAAGGCACCTTCATATTAGTAACAGTACTTGACAAGGATTTCCTTAAACTCAGATTCTATTGCGTGCCCTTTATCTCTTGCATACCACAAATGTAATTTTTTCATGAACTCTTCTTTGCTATCACCTTTGGCTTTAGCGTTTAAAATTATGTCTTGTGCTTCCTTCGGGCGCGGACCCCATTGAAATAATTCATTGCCTTCTGTATCAAACACAACCAATTTTGGAATGCTTCGAGACGTACCGTTCGTTAAATATTGATCCATGATATCGAGGTTCTTATCTCGCAACAAAATTCGTAAGTCTATTAACGGATTCTGTTCTGAAATGATTGCGATGTGAGGTAAAATTTGTGCCGAGTCGCCGCACCAGTCTTCTGTTAAAATCATCCACAATTGAGGTGATTTGATACTCCGAACAATTTTTTTAAGCTCTTTATCAACTTTGTATGTTTTGTGAATTCTGCTGATTCTCTGGAAATTGAGTTTTGTATGATTATCTGAATTATTTTTATCGGGCAAGTCTTCCGCCTTAGATTTGAAATATTCAAAATATTCATGATATTTTAAGCCGTTGTGCGGTCTTTTCTCTTCAAAAAATTTCTTTGTCATGCGATTCTCCTTAATTTCCATAAAAAAAACTTTTTAGTTTCAAAAATACGTAAAATCATTAAGAATATTAATTTTCTGCATTTATGGGTCCATCTTGTATTAAAAATGATTTTGATTGTTCAGAATAAAATACAATGTTTGGTTGACAGTAAGGAAAAAGCTGTCAATTCGTTTAATAATGATGGCACCAAGATTGAGCAGTTAGAACCGAGAATTTGTTGGAGGTCGTCATGAAAAAATTAATATTCATCGCGTTGATCTTCTTAGGATCAGTGACTATTGCGGAAGCCGGGCCTTATAGAGGCGGCATGACATTCAATTATTTCTATTCCTCTTTATCTCCTTACGGGGAATGGATTCAACTTGATGCCGGTTTATACGGCTGGCATCCGTACAATGTTAGGGCGGACTGGCGTCCTTATGATATCGGGAGATGGTGCTGGACAGACGACGGCTGGTATTGGGATTCTTACGAGCCGTTCGGATGGGCTGTTTATCACTACGGAAGATGGTACTATGATGATTATTACGGATGGATGTGGGTCCCGGATTACGAATGGGCACCTGCATGGGTAGAGTGGAGATACAACGATGACTATATCGGATGGGCACCGCTGCCTCCGTATGCAACTTTCAATATCAATTTCGGAATTCATTTTTCGATCAGATGGAATTCAAGGCCGTTTTACTGGAACTTTGTAAGGTACAACCATTTCTGCGGCTATAATATTCATAATTATTTAATTGACCAGCGGTATGTTGGCGGTATATATAGTCGGACTCGTTATAGAACGAATTATTATGATAGAAGAGGTAGAATTGTAAACGGCGGAATCGATAAAGATTTTGTTGAAAGACGCGGCGGGTATAGAATAGTAGAAAGACCTATTGACCGTACCGATAATTTCGATAAATATTCTCGCGGCAGGGGTGAAAGATCGGATCGAATAATTGACTTTACTCCTTCTGAAAGGGAAATTTCCAGAACAAGTGATATTGGTAGAGTTGAAGCAAAAAGATATTCGGGCAAAGAAAATCTCCGGATTGACAAAATTACGGTAGAAAGAAATAACTTTGGAGAGCGTAACGTCGAACGCAGTAATAACGAAACTAGAAATGAAAACGGTAGAAATATTATAAGAAGCGAAAGAGAAAAAATTGATATTAATTCGAGAGGGATTGAACAGGAAAGAAATACTCGCAGCGAAGAACCTAGAAAAGAAGTCAAGAAACCGGAGAAACAGAATCCAATACTTAATAAGTCCGATAAGAAATACGAAAGACCAAGAGAAGTTCAGCCGCAAAGAAATGCCGATCTTGGAATAAGAAACGAACGAAAACAATCTAATGTACAGAGAGAAACAACTCAGAGAAGTTCTGTTCAACGGAATGAACGAAAGTCCCAACCACAAAGAAAATCAGAAAGACCGAGGCGATAATTCTATCGCCTCTTTTTTTTATAATCCTTCTTCGCTGATTAAATAAGCCATCAAAGCAATTGCAGCACTGCCTAATTCCATTTCTCTCGGGTTAACCGCTTCGAGTACATCGTTATCGGAATGATGAAAATCGAAATATCTCTGGTCGTCCGGCGCGTACCCTATTAATGCCTTTGCGTTTTTAATTCCCGCAACATCTGTTCCGCTTCCGCCGGGTCGAATCCAGTCTATCAATGCAACGTTTAATACCGGAAGCCATTGCTGCATCTTGTTGATAATTGTTGAATCGCTTGTAACGTAAAAACCTTTTGGTGTAAATGCACCTCTATCAGATTCAATAGCAGCGACTTGATTCTCATCGGCTGTATCGGCGTACTCGGCATATTTTTCACCACCGCGGTCACCGTTTTCTTCGTTAATGAAAAGAATACACCTAATAGTTCTTTTTGGTTTTATGTTGAATCTGTTGAGTAAATCTAAAGCTTCCATTGTCTGCAGACTCGGCGCACCGTCATCCTGGGCACCGCATCCTTTATCCCAACTATCAAAATGACCGCCAACAATAATAATATCCTTTGGTTTTTCGGTTCCTTTGATTTCGCCTATTACATTGTAGGATTGTACATCCGGCAGTGTTTTGCATTCTAATTTTATTGTTATTTGCAGATGCGGATCTTCCTTAATTGCTTTTTCAAGGAAGTCGGAATCCAGCCACCCCAATCCGACATCCGGGACTTTCTTTAATGAATCTACATAATACATAACGCCGGTATGAGGAACGTTATCGTGTTTGGAGGTAATTGATCTTACAATAGATGCTATACCGCCAACTTTAGCCGCTTCAATCGATCCGCGTACTCTTTGATCGACTGCGTTACCGTAAGCTCTGAATGTATTTGTCAAGCCGCTGTCGAATGGTCTGTTAAAAAAGATAATCTTTCTTTTTGCTTCGTCTTTGTGCTGTTCCAGTTCGTCGAAAGATTTCACTTCATAAACTTCTCCGGTTACTCCATTTTTCGGAGTTCCAACACTGCCGCCGAAAGCGGCAATCTCCAGTTTTCTTCCTTTGTATTTTTTTGAATGGGATATTACGGCACTTTCAACTTCGCCTCTTACCCAGTGAGGAACCATTACGGGTTGAAGCCATACGGAATCAAAACCGAGTTCCTTCATTTTATTTTCCGCCCAATAAGTTGCCTTTGCTGAATTTTCCGATCCGCTTAACCGCGGTCCAATTTTGCAAAGTTCTTTCAGCCAATCGTAAGCTTTTTGTTCTTCCAACGCAGAACGAACTAATTTATTTGCAAGCTCTTTATACTGTTTTTGATTTGGTAAAGGTTGAGCATTTATTTGGAGCAGGGTAGAAGAGAAAATAAGAACTGTCAATAATGCTTTAGTCTTTTTCAAATTTCCTCCTTAAAAATGAATGTTGAAAAAATAAGTTTGTTCGAAAGCAAAAGAAAGACAAATCTTGAAAATACAATCAGCCTCCGTATAGAGAGGCATCCCATTTAAAATAAAAAACCCGGGCTGCTTACCCGGGCTTTTCCGAAAAACTCTTTTAACGGACTTTGATTTTTCCTGCCTGAACAAGTTTCGCTATTTCGGAAGTACCGTTCCTAGATATAGTCCGAAGTGCGCTTGCGGTTAATTTAACCGTAACGAATTTATTCAATTCTTTAACCCATATTCTTTTCTTTTGAAGATTGGGCAGAAATCTTCTTTTGCTCTTATTGTGGGCATGCGAAATGCTGCTACCGCTTACCGGACCGACACCCGTTACTTGACACTTTCTTGCCATTTTATTTCCCTAAATGCTTAAAAATTGAGCCCAAATTTAACTAAAAATACTTAATTAGCAAAAAGGGCTCTTTATGTAATCTAATCACACTTCTTTATAATTATGGTTGTCTTTGTCCCAATTCTTTATCCAGCATATAAAGGGCGCTCTTGTTGTCGCCAATCAGTTTGAATTTTTCTACAATCTGGGATGCTATGGAGACCTCTTCGACCTGTTCCTGGACGAACCAATGCAG
>CAZRIQ010000137.1:0-3515 GCA_964600175.1 uncultured Melioribacter sp.
TATTCCTCCTGCAAATGTCCGTGCATTACCGTCATCAAGAATTGCAGATTTCAAAGGGTCGTTAAATACCTCACACGAATTAAAAATAAAAATTTTATGACTGAGGTCTTGCGAAGCAAACCATATATAATCTAAAAATCCATTATACAATTGTATCCCACAATTAGTGCCATGCCCTATATTTCCCATTCCGATTATATTTTCATTATTAATTGCACTTTCAATATTGCTTAAAGTCGCCGATGAACCCATCAACATATGCACATTATAATTTTGATTACTCGCATAAGTAGATACATTATCTATAACGCTTACAGCAGTAGGTATGTCGTCACAAGGAGTATCGAATAAAAAATCATAAGTTGATAATGTTTTTTGCAATTTATTATTTTGAGTATAAAGCTCAAAATCGGCGGTATGGGGAACAAAATTTGAGTCTTCAACTGTAATAGTATTACCGTCGTATTTTATCAGCAAAAATGAAACTTTATAAATAAAACGGCTTAGCTTTGCAATAATAAAATTTCCGGGATCTTTGGTGTAAAAGATTTTTACTTGATTATTTTTCAACTTAAACTGTTGGAAATTTTGTTGTACAAAATTTTTTATGATTTCCGGCGCAATATTTACGGTACCATTAGGTGGAGTAATAACCGTAATATCCTGTGCATATAGTATTGCAGAAAAGAATAACTGTATGCCGAATAATAGAAATACTAACTTTTTCATAATATTTCCTTTCTTTTTGATTTGAAAATTTGTTTTAATTAACTTTAGCGCGGCAAACAAAAAGGTATATTTGCGGGTCAATGCCCCTGCATTTTATGTCTTACTCGTTACCAGCGAGATACCGTTTGTCTGTCCCGCAAATTTGCGGGATAAATTCTGAGGTGATGTTAACGCATCACCTCGTTTTTATATTCAAATTTTCATAAAACATCACCTCCTTATCAATTAATAATCCGGCGTGAAAGTCGGCACTATATCGTCAGGACTTACTACGCGCAATGTATCTTTATTTATAGAAAATAAGATATATGGCGGCATTACAAGTCCCAATTCCTTCAAGTAATGAACCTCCCCCTGGTATTTATTATTATTTAACGTTATAATGCTTCCAGGCCAGATTCTATCCTTTGATGTTGTTATATATGTAACACCGTACGTAGGATAAATTTCAAATTTATCCAGTAATGGTTCAATTTTCATCTTGAAAACGAATTCGTATGATTGATGCGGTGGTAAAATAAAATAGCTGGGGTTCATTTCCTGACCTTCCGCAAAAAAGCCAAATCCATCGTTTGTTCCAAATCGATTAGATAAATAACATTTATTATCACTAGGACTTATTACCGTATCGGAGACTAAGTTATATAACTTCGTATATTCCGGGTTGTAAGGATCAAATTTCGTTAATAATTCTCTTGGTACAAATAATTCAATTCCTATTCTGGAAAGTGCATCATTCGTAATGTTCTTTGCCGTTTCTTTTATTTCAATGTTTAAGTACCTTGAGTCAACCGAATCTCTTTCTATTGAACAGTCGAGAACAATATCCATATATAAAAAACGTGATGTCCCGAGTTTTTCTATAAACATTTTTCCGTCTTCACCGTAAAAATTCGAATAGGGTACTTCCATTAAATCCGAAGGTCCTAGTTTAACGTCTTTCCAGATATAACAATTATCCGTACTGGAATCCGGGGCATCCGTGTAAAAAGAATTATTAATATTTGGTAAATCAAAATAATCCTGGTATGGAGTCGGTATTATAGCAAATCGTCCAAAAGACGGAGAACGAACGGATTCATGCCTTAATGAATCGGGTATCGGAGATTCCACGTTGAAACAGACACTGTCTGTAGAGGTATTTATTATTAATATTTCATGATAAATATCAACTTCATTAGTGCTGCCAAAGAGATGATCCTTTTCCATGACATATATACTTATTCCTTTTTTCTGTACGTAAATATTTATGGTTGTGTCTTGTGCAATGCTAACATCGGTTATAGTTAACGGTTCTATTTTAGGGTTTGTGCTATCCGTATTTGCAACTTTTATAGTGTATATCTCCGGGGTAATCTTTGATGTTGTTTCTTTACCTAGTCTTGTTATCGGTATGAAATTACCGCTAAAATTAAAATTATTACTTATCCCGCTTCCTCTTGCAAAAACCATTTTGTTTACTTGGCTTTCTTTACCCGCTTGTAACCGATAGAAGTATATTCCCGTTGTTACTTTTTCGCCGAAGTTGTTTCTCCCGTCCCATAATACACCGTGGATTCCAGCAAGTTGTTCGCCTATACTAAATTTCTTTACTTCTCTGCCCAGTATGTCATATATTGTTACATTCACTTCCGATTGTCGATTCAACTTATATGATATTGCAGTAGATGATGAAAACGGGTTAGGATAGTTCTGCGCTAGTTCAAATTTTGTTGGGACTATGGAAGTATTTTCTTTTATACTTGTTATTAGTCCTATACTGTAATTGCCGAGACTATCGGTTGTTGTTGAATAACTTTTTGTTGTGTCGTTTTCATTGGTAAATGTTATCGACGCATTTTTTACTACTTCAGTTGACGTAGATATTCTGCCGCTCACCCAAAATGTTTGTGCCGTTGTTATCGTGTACGGTAAACAAATTAAAACAAGTCTCATAATCTTTTTTTTCATTTTTATCACCTCATTAAACTCTGTTTGCTTTGAAACGAGTATTGTGTTAACCGATAAGTACGGTTTTCAAGTAATTTTTTTCGTATGCATTACTTTATCTTTCATTTATATGGAAGCCGGAAAACTTTATTCCATAAGTAATTGGTCAACTTTTTTATTTCCCGAAGGGACAAGCAGCACCTCCATTTTGTTAACGGATTAGCAGGAACTATTCGAATGAGCTATCTATATGAAAGAAAGATATATTTTCAGAAGAATTATGTTGGAATCCCATTGCGATATAAGGAATTTATATGAAATGAGAATCAGTACAAGTACGTAATTTTTCAAAGGGGGGCAAAGAAGCTTAGAATTTGGATTAAGATCGCACGATTTTTGCTCAAACTATGGGGTAAAAATCTATCTGTCTTTGTAAAATTTTATTTCCACATCTCAAAGAAATTTCCCCTCAAAAATCTATTAAAAATATCTGGAAAATGATTTAAGAACTTCCCACACGCAAAAACATTATTTCTGCTCTTATTCAATTCAAATTAACTGGAGGTAATAGAAGTGTTGTAATTTTGTGGGGTCGGAGTAACCCTGCCTGCGGCAGGCAGGCTCGACCCTACATTAATTTGGTTAATACTATTTTACAGCTATGGTTTCTTCGTGAAGCATTTCTCTCTCGGTATCACTTATGGCAACATTGCTCACTTCTTTCTTTTTGTCTGAGAATACGGAATAAACAACAGGTATAATAAAAAGAGTAAGTATTGTTGAGAAAATCAAACCGCCGATAACAGCAATACCCATAGAGACCCGGCTTTGGGAACCGGCTCCAAGTGCAAGAGCAA
>CAZRIQ010000137.1:3525-3961 GCA_964600175.1 uncultured Melioribacter sp.
ATCGTGCGAGATTTCATCCAGGAAAGTTCCGGTAATTTTTAATCCCTGTGCCTTTTTCTGATTGGCAAATTCAACAATCAGGATTCCGTTTTTAGTTACCAAACCAATCAACATTATCATCCCGATTTCGCTGAAGATGTTTATTGTCTGGTTAAAATACCACAATGATAACAATGCCCCGCCGATAGCAAGAGGAACCGTAAACATTATAATAAACGGATCGCGGAAACTCTCGAACTGCGCCGCAAGTGTTAAGTAAATCAATACCAATGCAAGTAGAAATGTATAGAGTAAACTGGATGAACTCTCGACAAAATCTTTGGAAGCACCTGCAAGTTCTGTAGAAAACGTATCGTCCAAAACTTTTGATGCAATTTTATCCATTGCTTTAATTCCTTCACCGATTGTTTTTCCCGGTGCAAGACTTGCCGAAATG
>CAZRIQ010000137.1:3971-6258 GCA_964600175.1 uncultured Melioribacter sp.
GTAGCACTGACATACCTATTATACCTATAAAGTTGCGGCGGTGTACTCCGTTCTCTTAATGTGATCAGATTATCGAGCTGGATTAAATCACCGCTGTTACTACGTACATATAAAGAAGCAAGATCGAGCGGCTTATTTCTATTTTGTTTTAATACCTGTCCGATTACCTGGTATTGTTTACCGTTCATAATAAAGAAACCAAACCTTTGCCCGCTGTAGCCAAGCTGCAATGTTTGTGCGATATCGAGAGCAGAAACACCTAGATCTCTTGCTTTGGTTCTATTTATCTCAACTAACAATTCAGGTTTGTTGAATTTTAAATTCACATCGACGGCCCCAAAAGTCGGGTCCTTCCTTGCTGCATCTAAAAATTTAGGAACAGCCTGCTGCAGTTTTTCAAAATTCGGCGCTTGAATTACATACTGAACCGGCAATCCGCCTCGTCTCGTTCCAATTGATTGACTCTGGGTGACAAAAGTTCTTGCATCACTGAGCCTGGAAACCAGCTTAGTAACATGATCTGCTATCTGCTGTTGCGTTTGGTCCCTCAGGTCAGGTTCTTTCAAAATCATCATGGCAAAGCCGGAATTGGTCGAACTGGAAGAGCCATGTCCCGGTGAAGTAACCGAAATTATTGCATCGGTTCCTTTTACCGAATCCCGAAGAACCTTAATCAGGTTATTCATATAATTATCCATGAACTCAAACGAAGAACCTTCCGGTGCTGTAGATGAAATTCTTATCTGGCTCCTATCTTCCAACGGAGCCAGTTCCTGCGGCAAGACATAAACAAAAATTACAATGAACAGGAAAGCGACTCCCATAATTGTAAAAGCAAGCCATCGTTTGCTCATCATGCTATTCAGTTTCGCCCTGTAAAATGATTCAAGCCATTTAAAGAACGGTTCAGTGACTATGTAAAATTTACTATGCTTCTCTCTCTTTCTTAAAATTTTTGACGCAAGCATAGGGGTCAAAGTCAAAGCCACAAAAGCAGAAATCAAAACTGCGCCGGCAATAACTACACCGAATTCGACAAATAATCTCCCGGTAATTCCTTTTAAGAACATTATCGGGAGAAACACTGCTGCAAGAGTAATTGTTGTAGAAATTACGGCAAAGAAAATTTCAGAAGTTCCCTTAATACTCGCTTCAACGGTATTCATCCCTGCTTCAATTTTCTTAAATATATTTTCGAGAACGACGATCGCGTCGTCAACCACAATGCCGATTGCAAGTACAAGTCCGAGCAATGTAAGAACATTTATAGAAAAGTTTACAACGTACATTATAAAAAATGCACCGATGAGACTTATCGGTATTACTATAATAGGGATAAAAGTTGTACGCCAGTCGCGCAGGAAAAAGAAGATAATTACAATCACCAGGGCAAAAGCAAGAAGAATTGTTTCTTCAACTTCACTTATGGAATTACGAATATAGTTTGTAACATCAAAACCGATACCGAGACCGATATCTGCCGGCAAATCTTTTTTGATTTGATCGACTCTTTTATAAAATTCATCTGCAATTTGAATATAATTTGCACCGGGCTGCGGAATAGCGGTAACCCCCACCATCGGTACACCATCGCGCTTTAAAATTGTTTTATCGTTTTCCGGATAAAGCTGGGCATACCCAATGTCCTTTACCCTAACCAAAACACCGTTGGATTCTTTCACAATCAGGTTGTTAAAATCATCTAACGAAGTCAGTCTCCCCATGGTTCTAACCGTCAGCTCGGTATTTTTCCCTTCTATGCTGCCGGAAGGAAGTTCTACGTTTTCCCTGTTAAGAGAGTTACGAATATCAAGAGGAGTAATTTTGTAGGCGGCTAATTTATTGGGGTCCATCCAAATACGCATTGAATATCTGCGTTCACCCCAAATTTGAATCTGGCTGATTCCCGGAATAGTCTGGAGACGTTCTTTAAAAACATTATTGGCAATATCGGTAAGTGCAAGCAGATCTCTTTGACCGCTTTTCACATTAAGAAAGATGATCGGAACCGCATCGGCATCTGCTTTCGAAACCGTCGGCGGGTTGGCATCAGGGGGAAGGTTACGCATAGCCCTGGAGACCCTGTCCCTCACATCATTAGCAGCAGCTTCAAGGTCTACTGATACATCAAACTCAGCTGTTATGCTGCTTCCACCGTCACGGCTTACAGACGTTAAAGACCTAATTCCCGCTATACCGTTTATCTGCTCTTCAAGCGGTTCGGTAATTTGAGATTCTATTACATCCGCATTCGCACCGGTATAGCTGGTTGAAACAGTTATAATCG
>CAZRIQ010000138.1:0-6242 GCA_964600175.1 uncultured Melioribacter sp.
TTAAGGCATCGTTCGATATAGAAAGTTTTTCTGTTTCCGATTTATTCAACAACGGTGCGAATTATATTCTCTTAAATAACGGAAATAAACTGGAGGCATATAATTCCGAAGGGGCAGAGGCCGATAACTTCCCTTTTATTGAACCTAATCAATCAAATTTTAACGGCACACCGCTTTCGGTTAAACTGGGAGGCACATCTCAAAATTTTGTGATTACGTCTGCCGAAAACGGAAATATTTATGCTGTCGATCCTTCAACCGGAAAAACTGCCCAGCCATTCCCGATTTCGACCGGCACAAAAGTGGATTTAACACCGGTCATATTTAGACATCAATTATATCCTTCGGCTTCACCACTCGATTGGATAGCGTTAAGTTTAGTCGACGATTCGAATAATTTTTATACCTGGTCGCTCGGCAAATATAACGGTGGAAATATGTGGACAGGGGAATATTCAAGTTCATTAAATAACGGTTTTATTGACGCAGCAGGCAATGTAAATCAAGTGACGGATTTCTTTCCGACAGATAGAGCATATAATTGGCCCAACCCGGTCTACGGCTCAACGACTAACATCAGGTATTACGTTTCGGAAAATTCAAATGTTAGGATAAAGATATTTGATCTTGCCGGCGATCTTGTCGCTGACTTGTCGGATTTTGCTTCGGGAGGATTAGACCATGACACGATCTGGGATGTATCTAATATTCAGAGCGGTGTTTACTTTGCCCATTTGGAAGTTACATCGGTTTCTGGAAAATCCGCCGATAAAATTATTAAGGTTGCCGTAATCAAGTAGTGTTTGCTATTTCACTCAATAGGAACTAAATGAAGAAGATTCTTTTAGTCTTGTTCTTTATACCGATAATACTATCTGCGCAGTTCGACGATTATAATCCTAATTATCAGTGGCTTACGATAAAGGGAAAACATGTTTACGTTCATTACCATCCCGAAGCGGAGCGGACTGCAATGACCGTAGCGAAAATTGCAGACGAAGTATGGGGACCCATTACTTCATTATACGGTTATGAACCCGATCCGGTCCATTTCGTGATTAAGGATATCGACGATTACTCGAACGGTGCGACGTATTTTTTCGATAATAAAATTGAAATTTGGGCTTCGGCATTGGACTTTGATCTTCGCGGTTCTCACAATTGGCTTCGCAATGTAATCTCACATGAATTTACACATATAGTTCAGATTCAAGCCGGAATGAAACTTACAAGATCGCTCCCGGCATTCTACATTCAATTCTTGAATTATGAAGAAAAGAGAAGGCCGGATATTCTTTACGGTTACCCGAATGTAATTGTTTCTTACCCAATACCGACAATTAATATCCCTGCGTGGTTTGCCGAAGGCACGGCTCAGTATCAGAGAAAAGAATTTAATTACGATAATTGGGATACACACCGAGATATGATTTTGCGATGTTATGCTTTGGATAACAAACTTCTTACGTGGAACCAGATGGGTGTTTTCGGGAAAACGAGTCTCGGTAACGAATCTGTTTACAATGCCGGCTTTGCGCTTACGAGATATTTATCGCAAGAGTACGGCGAAGATAAGTTAAGAGAGATAACACATAAACTCGGCAGCACTTTCAACTTTACAATCGATGCAGCTTTCAAAGACGTTTTGGGAAAAGACGGAAACGAAATTTATGACGAATGGGCATCGTTCTTAAAATCGAATTATAAGGATAGAATTGAAGCTGTTGAATCGAACAAAGTAGAAGGTAAAGTAGTTGAGGATGAAGGATTTGGAAATTTTTATCCCGTATTCTACAAAGACAACAAAATAATTTACGTTAGTAATAAGGGATTCGATTACCTGGGCTTGTCTTCCATTTATATGAAAGATTTGAAAACCGGCAAAACAAGTATGCTAGTCCCCCATGTAAATTCAACAGTCAGCCCGATTCCCGGCGAGGATAAAATTATTTATGCAAAACTGAGCGACGACAACCCGAAATGGGCAAATATACATGATCTTTATGTTTACGACATCGCAAAAGATGAAGAGAAACGTCTTACTTTCGGATTAAGATCAAACAATCCATCTGTCTCGCATGACGGGAAGAAGATAGTTTTTCTTTACCAGAAAGACGGAACGACAAATTTAGGTTCGGTTGATATTAACGGTAAGAATTTCAAAAGGCTCACGTTTTTTGAACATGGAGAACAGGTTTTCAATCCCAAGTTTTCTCCGGACGACAATTACATAATATTCGATTATTCTTATGCGAATTCGAGAGATGTTGCAAAAGTAGATACAAGCGGTGCTAATTATGAAGTGATAATTAAGAACGGTTGGGATAACAGAAATCCTTCGTTTACAAAAGAAGGGAATTTTGTTTATGCTTCCGACGTAACCGGCATTTTTAATATTTACCGGTATGATTTCAAAACAAAAGAAAGTACCCAGTTGACGAACGTATTCGGCGGTGCATTTATGCCGGTTGTAAATGGGGAAGGTGATCTTCTTTATACGGGTTATACTTCGAACGGCTTTAAATTATTTTACGAAACGCCGGCGGAACAGCAAACAGTCGATTCAACAAAAAAATATGTTTGGACTAAGAATCCTCCTCTTGGTAAAGATAAACCGAACGGCGATGTTGATAAGTTCAATTTGCAGTCGTTGATCCACTATGATGATTACAAATTGCCGGACTACAAACCGGAGAAGTATACAGGGTTCTTTTCAAGGTTAAGTTTCTATCCTTTTATAAGATATGATAACTACAACACATCAAACTCGTTTGCCGATAGAATTAAACCCGGCGTTTATGTATCGTCCAGTGATTACTTGAATAGATACAGTTTGTTTGCCGGAGGTTCTATTAATAAAAGGTTCGAACGGGATCTCTTTCTGCAATTCAATTATCGCGACAAGATGCCGCTTATAAGCAGTTTGGGTATTTATCCGGAAATGTCTGTTGAATTATACAGCATAAGCAGAAAGGCGAATACAACAGTTCTTTTTGATCCTTTGGATCCCAGCCAGAATCCCAGCATCGATGTTACATATAATCTCTTTGAGGTTGATCTCGTTGCAAAGAACAAAATTTTTACTGAGGGGAATAATCTTGAGACGAGATTTATATTCAGCCAATATTCTGCACTGACCGGAAGTTTTCTCATACCGAATTCTACATCATTGGTTCCTTCATTAAATGATACTTATTTAATCGGAAGGGATTTGCAAATAAAATATAGTCACGACGGAATTATTCCAACGGTTGACAGCGATATAAATCCCGTCGGGCGGCGTGTTGAGATTAAATATGATTATGAATTTAACAGGTTCAACCCAGATAATGAATATGAAATTTCCGACGGTCTCTTAAAACCGTTGTACAAAAATTTTGATTTTAATAGACTCGAATTGAACTGGAAAGAGTACATTCAAGTTGCTAAGGGTCAAACTCTGAATCTTTCTTTCAGAGCCGCAACTATTTTCGGTCCGCCGGTTCCCGACTTTTTCGATTTTTATCTTGGCGGGTTGATCGGTATGAAAAGTTACCCATTTTATTCGGTTAGCGGTAATAAACTCGGTTGGGTGAATGTTTCGTATAGATTTCCTCTCTTTAAAAATATTGATACGCGCGTAGGGCAACTATATATTGATAAAATTTTCTTTTCCGTCTACGGCGATTTTGGAAATGCATGGACGGGTAAATTTCCTGCTTTGAGTGATTTTAAGAAAGGTGTTGGAGCTGAAGTTAGAATTAAAATGAACTCATTCTATCTTTTCCCGACCAGTTTTTTCTTTGATGCTGCTTATTCATTCGATAAATTCAGCAGAACTGTTTTGGGTGAACAAGTTACTTACGGCAAAGAGTTGAGTTTTTACGGCGGGATTTTATTCGACTTTAATTTTTAGTAGGAGAATCAGTAATGAAAAAAGGTTTATTTCTACTCTTGATTTTTATTTCAATGTCTCTGAATGCGCAGGGAAAAAATAAAATCAAATTAACCGGTGTTTTGAATTTCGATTCCCGGATTTCCTACATGGAAAGTGAAAAAGTTATAACGCCGCAAGAAGAAAACGAAAAGAATACAAAATCGCCGCTTTTGGCTGGCGTGTTTTCTGCTGTTATTCCCGGGAGTGGAGAGTTTTATGCAGGCAGTTATATAAAAGCCGGAATCTTTTTTGTTGCCGAAGTTGCTGCAATAACAATTGGGTTGAAGTACAATAAGAAAGGTGACGATCAAACTGCATTTTTCCAGAATTATGCCGATGAGCATTGGAGTGTTGTTCGATATGCACAATACGCTTTAGATCATTTAGCCCCGGCAGATGGTAACTATCATCTTTTTTATGCGGATAAACAAGGTTCGCCGCCGTGGGAACAAGTTAATTGGGAAGAACTAAATAGGATGGAAAGAGACATAGGTAGTTATTATTCTCACACATTACCGCCTCATGGTGAACAACAGTACTATGAAGAGATAGGGAAGTATCCTCAGTTTAACCAAGGTTGGGATGATGCGCCTGCCGAGTTCAATTATGGCGATCCGGTTACCACACACTTTCACTATTATTCTGATGAAAGAGGCAAGGCAAACGATTATTACGATGTAGCATCTAAAGCTGTAATCGTTGTTTTTATAAATCATATAATAAGTGCAATTGATGCAATTTGGACTACTCACAACTATAACAAACAATTCCTAGTATCTGCCGATTTGGGAAAAACCACATTAGGAATTAGGACAGAATATTATCCTAAACTAAATTTGCAGTACCGGTTTTAATTCATTAGGATAAAATTCGATCTATGAAAACTCCGTTGGTAGTAATTGTCGGGAGACCAAACGTGGGGAAATCTACGCTGTTCAACCGGCTAACAAAAAGTAAGGACGCAATTGTAGACGACGTAAGCGGTGTTACCCGCGATCGAATCTATGGTGAAGTAGATTGGAACGGTAAATTTTTCCGTTTGATCGATACAGGCGGTTACGTACCGAATTCCGATGAAGTTTTCGAATCCGCAATTCGTGAACAAATTCAGATTGCTCTTGAGGAAGCCGATGCAATATTATTTGTTGTAGACGGCAAAGCGGGGCTTATGCCAATCGATGATGAAATAGCTGGAATTTTAAGAAAATCTTCCAAACCGATTTACACGCTGGTTAACAAAGCAGATATGCCACAATTTGAAAATTATAAAGTCGAGTTTTATTCATTCGGGATCGAAAAAGTTTATGATATTTCCGCACTGAACGGAAGAAATCTCGGCGATTTTCTGGATGATCTGCTGCAGCATTTGGAATTTGGTGAAGAAGATATAAAAGAAGACGAAAGACTGAAACTTGCGATTATTGGACGTCCCAATGTTGGAAAATCTTCGCTTGTAAATTCGCTGCTTGGATATGATAGAACCATTGTTACCGATATCCCCGGCACTACAAGAGACAGTATCGATTCAATAATGAAATATTACGGCGAGGAAATTGTCTTGGTCGACACTGCCGGTCTGCGTAAGAAAACAAAGGTAAAAGAAAACATAGAGTTCTTTTCGAATGTGAGAACCTACAGGGCAATCTGGAATTCCGACGTTGCTATTTTATTAATTGATTCTCAACAGGGATTGGATAATCAGGATCAGAAAATCATTCAGGAAGCAGTAAGAAGAAGAAAGGGGATCATTCTGGCAGTTAACAAATGGGATCTTATTGAGAAAGAAACAAATACTTCCAAATTCTATGAGGATGCTATCTATAAGAAACTCGGCTCGATAGATTTTGTCCCGATAATTTTTATTTCAGCTTTGACGAAGCAGAGAATATTCAAAGTAATTGAACTGGCTAAGAAAGTATTTGATGAACGCAAAAAGAAAATTCCAACGAGCAAATTAAATGAAACACTTTTGCCGGAAATTCAAAGAAACCCTCCGCCTTCTACTCCAACCGGTAAAGAGGTAAAAATAAAATACATAACGCAAGTAGGCGAGTACTACCCAATTTTTATATTTTTTGCCAACGAACACAAATTCATCCCGGATCATTATAAGAGGTATCTTGAAAAAATGATTAGATCCCATTACGGATTTCAAGGTGTGCCTATTACCCTTTCTTTCCGCGAAAAATAAATTTACTACGTTACATAGATATCGAATAATCTGAAAAATCTTTATATTTAAGCCGATTTAATGATATTACAGGAAAAGTGTGTACTACAAACAGAAAAAGAAAATTGTTGTAATCGGCGGGAACGCTGCCGGACC
>CAZRIQ010000139.1:0-6227 GCA_964600175.1 uncultured Melioribacter sp.
TTTAGTGCTGTCTCAGGTGTGCATCTCCACAATCCATCAATAGAGATGTAATGTTTATCCTGATTTGTAGAAGTAGATTTGTAACTCTTATCTTGACCATGTTGACAACTAAAGGGAAAGATATTCAATAATATAAGTAACAAGGGAATTTTTTTTAGTTTCATGAAACCTCCCTTTCTTTTGTGAGATAAAAAAACAAGAACAATCAACTTTTTTTGTTAAATCTATTTTATGTTATTGATTCGGATTTAATCATCGCTGAAGCTCCATTCTTCTCATAATATTTCTTAAGACAAACCAAATTACAGACGCAAACACAAATACTTCCAATCCTAGTAATGTTGAAGACAAAGCACAAATTAGCCCGCCGTAAACAATTTCCATTGACACATTTCCTGCATTTTTAATTGCAACAAGTGCAAGATACCCGCCGTGTATTGTGCCCGTAAATCCAAGAACACCGGACAATATTCCAACTCTTAAAATGTTATTTATACTTTCTTCGGTCTTGCCATAGTTTTCTTTAGAATACGAAACCAGGCTTCTTACCGCGATAAATAAATAAACAATTGCGATAATAATTAGTCCGGCAAGTATTATGCCGTACAAACCGCTTTGTTGAATTAGAGTAAACATTTTTACCTCCATTATTTAATTGATGAAATTATAAATTGATCAACCATTTTTAATAAGAATGCCGGCGGTTTATCCATATTGTCCCCGGTTGTAACAATAACCGCTGAAAGCTGCGGAACAATTATGATGTGTTGCCCGCCTGCACCGATTGCAAGTACAGCTTTTATTTCCGTTCTGTTTTGTGAATGACCGATCCACCATAAGTATCCATAGTCCATAAACTCGTCTGCTTTTATTTTGAAAGATGTTGATTCACCGATCCATTTGTTTGATACAATTTGCTTGTCTTTCCATTTTCCGTCGTTTAAAACCATCAGTCCAATTTTTGCCATATCGCGCGGTCTTAAGCAAAGTGAACCATCCATTAACGGGTAGTTGTTCTGCTTGAAATTCTGCCATTGGTATTTCTCAATTCCCAGGGGTTTAAATAAATTTTTATCGGCAAATTCTTGAACGGTCATGCCTGTTGACTTTGTCAACACCCCCGCTAACAAATCAATTTGAGGATTCCGGTATTCGAACTTTTTTCCCGGCTGAACGGCAAACTTTTGTTCAAATGTCGATTGGATAACATCATTACTTAAACGCCAAATATCATTGTGATAATTCTCGTTCCAATTTAATCCCATTGTCATTGTAAGAACATGTTTTAATTGTACGCTTTGCCATTCCGTAGAAAGTTCATATCTATATTCAGAATAAAAATCCAACAGCTTCTGGTCTACTGATTTTATATATCCTTTATCTATTGCAATTCCCACCAGCAAAGACGAGATGCTTTTTGTACATGACTGTAAAGCGTGTAAATCGTTTTCTGAAAATCCGTCAAAGTAATTCTCAAAAACCAACTTTCCGTTCCTAACAATTAAAACCGAATTCACTTTTCCGAACTCACCCTGAATGATTTTGTTCACCATTTTAGCAAGAAGATTCGGTTCGATATCATTCTCATCCAACGTTGATACTTCCAAACCGTCATTAAGCCTCATAGGTTCTTTGTATGAGTAATCCTTTACTTTCAAATTATAGAGACCGGGAAACTCATCTTTAATTTTTTCGTCACTGAATTTTAAAAGATCGAAATCCATTTTTTGTCCGTTGGAGTAAATCATCTCTCCCTCTATTATATTCTTCTCATAATCAACCTCCCCTTCGTACCTAACGCCGGCATCTTTATTTGTTATCATTGAAATGTTCTTACCATCGAATTCTATTTCCTCACATTCGAGTGAACCGAACTTCATCCCATCTAAATACGAGTGAAATTCCCCCTTTACCCCACCGTTATCTGGATGAAAGTAAAGCATATAATGCTGGGCGCCCTCATTTTTAACAGTCTTTCCCCAAAAGCCATATAAACCGGTATAATCAACCGGCTCGCTGCAAAAATCTAAAGAGACTGAAACCAGCACCATTGCACATAATTGAAGCGTATTCATTTTCCCTCCAATTGATTTCAGGAGTTAAAATATTAATTAGATAATTACTAAATTTATTTTGTGGATATACTTTGAGGAACATTTGACAAACAGCTGTCGAAAAGCAACGTCTGACGTTTGTCGTCTATGAAAAGCATTTGGTGTGTGATTATCGGCAGTTGGTCTTTTGTGCTGGTAAATTCTGATTTTTGTTCTTAACATCCCACAGTAAAAACTTCCATTTAACATAAATGATAGCTGAATATATCACATCGCCGTCAAAGCCTTTGCGCGTTCTACTGCATATTTTGCTGTGGGTTTGCGTTTTGTTTTTTTACACCTTCTTCTACGGAAGGCTAAGCGGCAATACATATTATTCGTTTCTTTATCTTTTATACACTTTCCCGCTTTATATCGGAGCTACATATATAACTCTGTACATAATCATTCCTAAGTTCCTCTTAAAGAAAGATTACAAAAATTTTATAATCACGTCAATTTATTTAATGCTTGGTATTGCGTACCTAGAAATATTGATAACAATTTGTTTAATAGTATTCCCGATCAGTTTCGTACCTCCGGATATACTAGCGCCGTTTAAGCCGGATTCGTTAGATGTCTATTTGCGTTTGCTTGGTATATATTTTATTGTTTTTCTCGCTTCTTCAATAAAACTTTTAAAACATTGGTACTTGATTCAGAAGAAAAACCAGCAACTCTCAAAAGAAAAACTCCAGGCAGAATTGAACATGCTTAAATCTCAGGTGCACCCGCATTTTTTGTTCAATACACTTAACAATTTATATGCTCTGACACTCAAAGGTTCAGACAAGTCTCCCGAAATAGTTTTGAAACTATCTGAAATTTTAGACTTCATGCTCTATCATTCTAATAAAGATTTCGTCCTTCTCGAACGTGAAATCAAACTAATTATGAACTATATTGAATTGGAAAAACTGAGACACGGAGAAAAATTACAAATAAACTTTAACATAGATGGAAATACCACGGGAAAGTTTGTGGCACCGATGGTAATTTTTCCCTTGGTTGAAAATTGTTTTAAACACGGCGTAAGCAAAAGCATTCAAAAATCATGGATTAATCTCAAATTAAACGTTTCTCCAATAGATTTGTTTTTTATAGCGGAAAATTCAAAAGGTGTTGCACCGTATGAAAAAAAGGGCGGTTTAGGTTTAGAAAATCTGCGCAAGCGGCTCGATCTAATTTATGACGAAGAATATAAGTTGGATATTGAAGAGAAAGAACGAAGTTTTAAAGCTACTTTAAACTTATCTTTCAAAAGTAACCCGAAGGACTTACTCGATGAAGACAAAATGCTTGATAGTTGATGACGAACCCTTAGCTGTTGAAATTATTGAAACGTATTTGCAGAAGCTGAACGAAATGGAAATCATTGAAAAATGTAGTTCCGCAATTGAAGCGTTCGAAATTTTACAGAAGAAAAACATCGATTTAATTTTCCTGGATATCCAAATGCCGGAACTAACCGGGTTAGAATTTTTGAAGTCAATAAACAACCCTCCGAAGGTAATATTAACAACTGCACACCGTAAATATGCACTGGACGGCTTTGAACTCGATGTGGTCGACTACTTATTAAAACCAATTTCTTTTGAGCGTTTCTTAAAAGCAATTCAAAAATACTATAAAACCATAGAAGACACGTTCAAAGTTTTTTCAAAGAATGATTCGGAAGAAGATTCATTCATTTATGTAAAAGAAAACAAAAAAGTTGTAAAAATTTATCTGTATGAAATTGTGTACATAGAAAGTCTTAAAGATTACGTTACTATTCACACAGAAACAAAAAATGTTATAAGCAAAATTTCAATCTCGCTACTGCAGGAACAGCTTCCTCAGGACAAATTTTTGAGGATCCACAAGTCTTATATTGTTTCACTTTCCAAAATCAATGCATTCACTTCGGATTCGGTTGAGATAGGTAAAAAAGAGTTAACCATAGGAAGAACATATAAAGACAGCGTTTTGAAAACGTTAAACTATAATAAAGTCTAAATGCTGCATAAGTTTTATTATTCCGTGTTTTACCCGGCTCAAGAATCCAAATCAAATAAATTTCATCTAACTCATTAAAAACGAACTACTATGGAACAAGAACATTTTTACAATACTAAAGTAGAATGGAAAGAAGGCAGACTTGGTGAATTGAGTTTGCCTGATTTTCCGACGATAACGGTAGCAACTCCGCCGGAATTCCCAAAGGGAGTTCCAAACACATGGTCACCGGAACATCTGTTTGTTGCCTCAATTAATATCTGTTTAATGACTACATTCCTGGCTATAGCCGAAAACTCAAAACTTGAATTTGTAAGCTATTCGTGTGAAGGAACGGGCAAATTGGAAAAGGTCGAAAATCGGTACATGATTTCGGAAGTGGAACTTATCCCTACGATTATTGTTAAAGAGAGTAAATATGTTGAAAGAACGGAAAGAATAATTAAAAAAGCAGAAGAACATTGTCTTATTTCAAACTCAGTTAAAACAAGGATAATATTAAAACCTGAAATTAAACCCTCATAGCTCCTCCAGATTACTTAGACACATCCTCCGTGTTGTCTAAAATAAAAAACCCAATTATTGCAAAGTAATTGGGTTTTTTGCTATTCAAGCAGTCTGTTAGACACAAAACGCTCAGTCTTTCTTAAGGTAGACATTTCCGTTAATTGTTTTAATCATTACCTTGTTTTTGCCGCCGTTTATTTCAGCTTTACCATAAATATATTTTCTTGCGGAGCCGTGCCTGTATTCCCAATCCTTTGACTCATCCAGGTTTAGGCTGAAATCACTTTCGATCTTGGGTTTCTTTCCATGTCCGAACCAGCTGTTATTCTTCGTATAAGCAATTTCAATATCTACACTCATAGACATATTCGCCGGAACTGTTAGGACAACATCGCCACCCATCGATGTCAACGTAACGTCTTTATCCGAAACATTCCCGTTACCAACGACATTCACTTCCACATCACCGCCCATGGTCTTTGCTTTTACCCAGCCATCAACTGATTTAATATCAATGTCTCCTCCCATGGTTTCCGCATTAACAAACTTCCCGGCTTTGTTGATGCTGACGTCTCCCCCCATGGTTTTTAAATTCGCTCCGTTAGGTGCTTCATCTATGTCAATATCGCCGCCCATTGTTGTAATGTTAACTTCGCTACCTATCGATTTACCGTTTCTCCCTTTCACATTTTTTTGAGTGATCTTACCACCCATCGATTTCGCATCTACATCGCCGGTTACATTTTCTACATTTACGGCGCCGCCCATAGTCAGAACTTTACCGTCTACATCGGAATCTGTCAAAGAAATCGATCCGCCCATTGTTGTAACATCCAATTTACCTTTCAAGCCGGATAAATCAAGTCTGCCCCCCATCGTTTTACCGTCGATCTTTCCTTCAACTCCTTTTATCGAAACGTCTCCTCCCATAGTGCTAAAATCTACGCTATATTTATTCGGTACTTTCAAAACAAAATCCACATCTGTAT
Organism: uncultured Melioribacter sp.; assembly: GCA_964600175.1. Lineage (GTDB taxonomy): Bacteria > Bacteroidota > Ignavibacteria > Ignavibacteriales > Melioribacteraceae > Pyranulibacter. Next base: position 5,588 of record CAZRIQ010000139.1, read on the forward strand.
TATGATGTCTCGAATGCCCCGAATAGTCAGTTGAAATTTCTACGCCGTCCGAAAGCTGATTAAAATCGACATCGACATAATCGGCATCCATACCCCTAATAGTGGCTTTTACTGTTAGTACCTCTTTATCCCAGCTTTCAATGGTGATGTCTCCGCCTGTTTTCATATCCAGGGTAAGTGTACCGCCGTATTTAACATTGAACTGCTTCTCAATGACTTTTCCGGAATAATCATTCACAAATGAGTTGTTTCCATTTACCGCAAGTGCACCCGTAAAAATCAAACTAGTTAGTACTACAACTGATGCTAAAAATAATTTTTTCATTTTGTTTCCCCCTGTTGGTCAGAGTTATATTAGTTACGATTACTTCCTAATTTTAATGTCGGAATTAACCGAGTAGATATTAATTTTAGCGCCGCCGCCATTCATTACATACTCAGCCCTTATCTCATTTCTGTCGTCGTCGTACTTATACGAAACCTGCTGAAGGTCCGAATAGATTTTATAGTTGTCCTTATCTTCTTTCCACCAGCCGTTAACCTTTATTACAGCTGTCACATTTACTTTTGCTTTCGAAGACAGCCTTAATTCAACTTCCCCGTTATTAGTTGAGACTTTGCTGTTTGAACCGGGTGACGG